>DASXAI010000221.1:0-7208 GCA_036406775.1 Acidimicrobiales bacterium | reverse complement strand
CGATCTCGTCGAACGGCACCGAGAACATGTCGTGGAGGACGTAGGCGAGACGCTCGGGTGGCGTCAACGTCTCCAGCACCACCAGCAGGGCCAACCCCACCGAATCGGCCAGCAACGCCTCGTGTTCCGGGGCGATGCCGTCGGCGCGGTCGACGATCGGATCCGGCAAACGGGCCTCGAACGACTCCTCACGTCGGGTTCGGCGGGAGCGCAGCATGTTGAGCGCCACCCGTGCGACCACGGTCACGAGCCAGGCCTCCAGATTGTCGATCTCGCCCGCGTTCGAGCGACTCAGCCGGATCCACGCCTCCTGAACAGCGTCATCGGCCTCACTCGTCGAACCCAGCATCCGGTACGCGACGGCGCGCAACCGTGGCCGGTGATCCTGGAAACGCTCTGCCAGCCAGTCGAGCTCGTCCATCGATCCGAAGACCCCTCGCCGCCGCCGAACGTGACGCTATCGGCGGGAACGGCGGCCGCAATCCGTTCGATGTCGGCCTGCGTAGTTGGGACCCGTCGGCCGTGATGGCGGCCACGCCGGGTGCGATGTCGGAGAACAAGGAGGCCCCCATGGGTCGACGACTCAGGTACTTCGTCGGCGCGAGCGCATCGGTGCTCGCCGTGCCGATCGCACTCTTTGCACCGTCGGCGGCCGCGCTGGGCTCGTCATTCGTGGTGACGCCGGGCGCGTCGGCTCCGGGCAGCCGGCTGGGCGGTGTCGCGGCGCTGGCCGCGAACGACGTCTGGGCCGTCGGCACCTTCCAACCGACGGGCCCCGGCTACGACGATGTCGGGCTCGAGCCCTTCGCCGAACACTTCAACGGTGCCTCCTGGACACAGACGCCCGTCGCCGGGACTCGGTTCAACGACGACAACCTCGTCGCCGCCGCCGGCGCGTCGCATTCCGACGTCTGGGCCGTGGGGTTCCGGAAACGGACCGGCTTCAAGAGCCCGGTCACCACCCTCGCCTACCACTGGGACGGCTCGGCCTGGACCGAGGTGGCCACGCCGGTCAACAACGGCACCCGCGCCTCGTTGGCGGCGGTCAGTGCCGTCACCACCAATGACGTGTGGGCCGTGGGCACCGCCGCCACCGCTCCGTCGACGGCTCAAAACGCATTGGCGGAGCACTGGAACGGGACCACGTGGACCCGCGTCGCCGTGCCCCTCCCGGCGGGCACCACGACGAGCGCGCTGCTCGGCGTGACCGCCCGAGCCGCCAACGATGCGTGGGCCGTCGGCACCGCCAACGGGCACACCTTCACGGCGCACTGGAACGGCACGACCTGGGCCGCCGTGGCGAGCGCGGACACGCCGCCTCAACGGGCCGGTGCGACCGTCGCCGACTCGCTCACGGCGGTGACGGCCGTCTCGCCGACCAACGTGTGGGCGGTCGGCTTCGCCACCGACACGGTGAACGGGAGCTTCCTGGCGTACCGCACCGTGGTCGAGCACTGGGACGGCGTCCGGTGGAGCCTCGTCAGCGCCCCCTCGCCGTTCAACCATCCGCAGCTGACCGGAGTGTCCGCCGTCAACGCCGGTGACGTCTGGGCCGTGGGCTCGGGCTGGAACGACGTTGCGACGGGTGTGCCGGTCGCCCGACCGATCTTCCTGCACTTCGACGGGACCCGCTGGAACTCCGTCGTCCCGCCCGCCAACGTCGGCGGAAGTGACAACCTCCTGAACGGCGTCAGCAGCGTGGTGGCCACCGGTGATGCCTGGGCCGTCGGCTCGGCCTCAGGAGCATTGATCGAGCGCCGCGCCTAGCACCCGCCGCCGTGGCGGTCGGTCGAATCCACCACGCCGACATCGCTCCTCGGCGAGGCACGACGTCGACGCGGCGCGGGGCGGCAGCGACAACGGGCCGGGTCACGGCCGACCGGTCGCGGGCCGACCTTCTCGGCCTCCAGCGCGAGGCCGGCAACCGAGCCGTGGCGTCGCTGATCGAGCCCGTGCAGCGCGCCGGGGGATGGGCTGACGCCGACACGAAACCCGGCAAAGGGGTCACCGACGGCGACCGCAAGACGGGCTGGAACGCGCAGGAGCACGCCGTCGGCACCATCCGCCGGATCCCCCTCGACGGCCTCACCGGTGGCCTGCAGAGCAATCCCGAAGAGTCACAGGGCGCCCGGACGCTCACCGACGAAAAGGTCGCCGGACCGGTGAAGGGTCCGGCGCGACCGGACGCGGCGACACAGAACGGTCACGGTCGAGCCATCGCGCTCGTGCCGGCCGGACTCGACACCAGCGCGCCGGTCGACGTGCTGTTCCACCTGCACGGCAATACCGAGAACGAAGGGCGGGACTTCGCAGGATGGCGCCAGCACGAGAAGTCCGGCGAGGTCAGGGACGTGGCCCGCGACCGCATCGCGCAGCAGATCGAGGCGGCGAAGTCGACGCAGATCATCGGCATCCTCCCGCAGGGCGTCAACTCGTCGACCTTCGGGGCGATCTCGCCCGACGCCTACATCCGAGATGCCTTCGACCGTCTGACCGAGGTCGGCGCATGGACGAAGGCGCCGGCGCGGTTCAGCGTCGTGTTGTCGTCCCACAGCGGCGGCGGGTTCACGATCGGGCGAATGATCAAAGGTGCAGCCGGCTTCACGCTGCCGACCAATCTGAAGACGCTCGTCCTCTTCGAATCACTGCACGCCCGACTCGACGGCGACCCGAGGCGGCGGTTCGACCAGGTCAACGAGTTCGCGACGTGGATCGAAGGCATGCTCAGCGGGCTGGCTGCCATCCTCGACGATCCCAACGTCTCGCCCGCTGACAAGCAGGCCCGGCTCGACGCCGCCACCCAGGTCCGTCTCTACTGGGATCCCACCCGCGGGTACAACACGACCTACGCCAGGATGCGGGCCCGCATCGAGAAGTGGTTCGACCAGCACAAGGTCGAGCTCGGCGTCAACTACGACGTGCTCCGCAGCCTCGTCGTCTTCGTCGAGAAACCCGGTCTCGGCCACGAGGGGATGGTGCGCTCGGGGATCACCGAGTCGCTGACCGCTCGGGTGCGCCACTGACCACTCGGCCGACCGAGCATGGTGACGAGGCGGTGACACCGCCCTGTTACCGTCGCGTCGGAGGCCGTTCTGACCTCTGACGCGTGTCCGACGTGCACTCTCGGAGGTCCGATCATGCGCGCGGTCGTACGAGCAGCGCGGCCCGGTCGGCAACGTGCACCTACGACCCCGTTGCGCGCCCAGGCGAAGTTTCGGGTCAACCGCGCCGGCGACCCTTTCGAGCAAGAAGCAGACCGCATCTCCGCACGGCTGACACAGACTCCGGATCCCACAACTGCGGAGCGGAGTGCCGACCAGAGGTGGCCGAGAGAGGCCACCGCCATTCGCCCGCTCGTGCCGACCGGTGCCGCAGCCCGCAGATCGGAGCTCGCCGACTCGACGGGTCAGCCGCTCGACCCCGGGACACGGGCCTCGTTGGAACCTCGATTCGGCTACGACTTCAGCCAGATACGGATCCACACGGACGACAGGGCCGCCGAGCTCACGTCACTGCTTGCCGCGCGTGCCTTCACCGTCGGCACAGACATCGCCTTTGCTGCCGGCGAGTACGCGCCCAACACGACGGTGGGTCAGCAACTGCTCGTTCACGAACTGACCCACTCGGTGCAGCAGTCGGGCCTCGGGAGCGGGCCCAGCGACGGAGCGCCGTCGATCACCCGAGTGCCCGCGCCGGTCGTCCAACGTGCGGGGGATCCCACCAAAGTGCCGAGGGATCTCTCCTGCCCGGTTGGCACCACCTCACCGTCGTTTCCGATCGTCAACGTTCCGTTCGCCAACAATGTCGGGACCTTCAACACCGCGCAGCGAGCGATGGTCGACGACTTCGTGGTGAGTTGGAGCGCGCAAGGCCGCAAGACCGCCGTACGCGTCGACGGCTACGCCAGTGAGCCAGGTGATCAGGAGTTGAACTGGAGGCTGTCGTGCGCCCGCGCGTCCAGTACGGTGGCCGAGTTGATGGTGCCGGCGTCGGGCGCGGTGGCTGGTGTTCCCAAGGATCAGATCTCCTGGTTCGCCCACGGCGAAACCGACGAGTTCTCGAACACGGAGGAAGCGCCGAATCGTGTGGCGGTCATCTCCTCCCCGCCGCCGCCCGCGCCCACGAGCCTGCAGGAACTGTTGATCAAGGTCGACTCGGCCCCGACGGCGGGTGACTGCGGCGGTTACGGTTGGAGCGCCTCGTGGCTGCTGGCGAAGAATTCGACCGCGGGCGGACACATCGTGCAGCACATCGTCGTCGACTACGACATCCAGAACGTGTGGGGCATGGACATCACGTCCAGCATCGTCAAGAAACACTGGAGCTACTGGGAAGCGTGGTCGGTCAAAGCGGGCGAAGGGGCGGCGCGCCCGCCCGCGCCGCCGCCCAGTCCCGCGCCAGGCCCAACACCAAGCCCCGGGCCTTCGACTCCTGGGGCGTCACCCGTCAAGGGTGGGAAACCGGCTCCTCCCTTCGCGGTTCCCTATAGCGCCGGCAATGACACCTTCGCCGATCCGGACAACGGCGCGGGAACCAAGGGGCGGATCGTCGTGACCGGCGATGCGCAGTTCTACGAGGGTTTGGTCACACTTCCGACGCATTTCATCACCAACAACCGGGACACGCAGGCCAGCTTTCTTCCCGCGACGACCACTGACCCGAAGTTCACGGGCGGCACACCCAACGTGGATCACGATGTCACGGTCGAGTGGGACTGCCGCTTCTCGAAGAGCAAGACCAAGATCGTGAGCCACAAGCCGTAGCCCCTCCCCATCAGCGCACGCCGAGCTCGTGGTGGGCGTGGCGGGCCGCCTGCTGGCCCGCCGCCGCACCGCTGGCGAGGGCGCCGTCGGCGAGGAGCCCGTCGGGCCCCACCCAGTCGCCGGCGACATAGACACCAGGGACACCGGGGGCGTCGACGCGCGGCCGGCCCGCCAGGCCCAAGCCGGGCACAGGGACGGCGTGCGTCACGACCATGCGGGCGAGGAAGCGGTGCTCGAGAACGTCATCCTCATCGACGCCGGCGAGTCGCGCGTGAGCCCAGAGATCGGCTCGGTCGGTGTCGGCGACCCGGGCGCCGTAGCGCATCACATGCGCCACCCACCGGCCCGGGGGTGCCAGCGTCGCGGCGGGTGTGTGGGTCGAGAAGTAAAGCGGCTCGCTCAGGCCGAGGAGCACCCGCTTCCGGGGCGGGCGGTGCAGCCCGAGGTCGAGGCAGGCGACCGTTGCCGGCGGTCCGATCAGACCCCACCGGGGTGGCTCTCGGAGCAGCGAGGCCACGGCCGCCGGCCCGCCCACCGCGAGCACCGCCGCCGCGCCGGTGACCGTCGCTCCCTCGCCGACGTGCACGGCGACGCCGCCGTCCACGTGGGCTTCCACGCCGACGACCGGGTCTCCGGTGCGAAGCTCGGCGCCCGCGCCGGTCGCCGCAGTCCGCAGCCCATCGACGAGGACCTGCCAGCCGCCGTCGAGGTAGCGGACGCCGTCGCTGAGGGCGCTCTTGAGCTGTGCGGCCACGGCATCGGCGCTGATGGCTTCGAGGTCATCGGCGTAGCTGGCGACGTGGGCCAGCGTGCGCATGATGGCGGCCGCGCCGGGCCGCAAACCGAGGTCGCGCAGCCAGGCGGCGGCGCTGCGGTCGGCGACGGTGGCGGGATCGAGGAAACGAAGGCCCAGCAGGGCGCGGGCCAGCTGCGCCTTGCCCACGGCGTCGACCAGCCGTGAGCTGACGGCGCCGGACGCGCTGAACGGCAGGCGCGACGTCACGTCACCGGCAGTACCCCAGAGATCGGTCGACGGCTTGCCGCCAGAAGGGACCGCCAACCCCAGGTCGCCCAGCACCCGGGCGGCGTGCCCGCCGAGATAGAGGGCGTGGGCGCCCTGGTTGAACAGGAACCCACGCCGGTCGTCGGTACGGGCCCGCCCGCCCGGCGCGTGCGCGTCGAACACGAGCACGCGGCACCCGGAGCGGGCGGCAGTGGCGGCCGCGGCCAGGCCGGCGAGGCCCGCTCCCGCCACGATCACGTCGTAGGTGTCTTCCATGCCCTCTCGACGCCGAAGCCACCCGGAGTGTGACAGATCTCCCGACGAGCACGGTCCTCCGGCCCGCTGGCGCCGTCGGCCGTCTGGGAACAGGCCGACGAGCGCCGGCAACAAGCCTGATCTCGGAGGCGCGCCGCACCGCGGGTACGGTCCGCGGCTGTGCCCGACCAGGATGCCATTCTCCGCAGCCTCCTCACCGAGCGGACCGTCGACATCGTGACGACCGGCCGCCGGTCGAATGCGGCCCGCACCACCGAGATCTGGACGACGGTGGTGGACGGCCAGACGTACATCTGCGGCACGCCGAACGCGAGCCGGGCCGGGGTCGAACGCCAGCCAAGAGACTGGTTGGCCAACCTCGTGGCCAATCCTGAGTTCACCGTCCGGCTGAAGACCTCGGTGGACGTCGACTTGCCCGCCGTCGCGGTGCGGGTCGACGACCCGACCGAGCGCCGCCGCGTGCTCACCGCTCGCAACACCGAGTACTACCGCGACGCGGTGTCGTTGGACGCGGCCATCGCCCACAGCCCGATGGTGCGGGTGCAGTTCACGGGCGATGCCGCCTGGTTGGACGCCGCCGTCCGCGCCCAGCGGGCCTAGACACGCGCACCGCGGTACCGATGAGTTCGGAGCCCGGGCGTCGTCGGACCGCCATGGAACGCGGATACGCGGACGTCAACGGCCTGCACCTCTACTACGAGATCCACGGAGACCGCGGGACACCGCTCGTACTGCTGCACGGTGGCGTGATGACCATTGAGCTCACCTACGCCTCACTCCTGCCGACGCTGATCCAGCGCCACCGGGTGATCGGCGTCGACTTCCAGGCCCACGGCCGCACGGCGGACATCGACCGCGATCTCACGTACGCCAACCTGGCGAGTGACGTCGTCGGGCTCCTCGACGAGCTCGGCATCGATCGCGCCCACGTCATCGGGCACAGCATGGGCGGTGGCACCGCGCTGGAGCTGGCGG
Organism: Acidimicrobiales bacterium; assembly: GCA_036406775.1. GTDB lineage: Bacteria > Actinomycetota > Acidimicrobiia > Acidimicrobiales > Ilumatobacteraceae > DASXAI01. The sequence continues at coordinate 191 of DASXAI010000221.1, read as the reverse complement.
TGAACCACGGCGCGCGGCTGCGGTCGGTGGTGCCGATCTCGGCCAGCGTCCGCCCCGAGGGCATGCATCCGGACCTGGCCGATCCCAGCACGTACGCCACCTCCACCCGCATGCCGACCGAACAGGACTTCGCCGACATGGCCGCGGCGTATGCCGAGGTCGCTCCCCACCCGGAACGGTTCGCCGATCTG
>DASXAI010000220.1:0-2115 GCA_036406775.1 Acidimicrobiales bacterium | reverse complement strand
TGAGCGAAACTGACGCCCATGCCCACCAGCAACCCCGCGCTGAACGACAAGATCTTCGCCCGGGAGACGGGAGCGTCCGCCGAGGAGCTGCGTCCCGGCTGGGCCAGCCCGAACGAGGCCGACGCCGCGACCGCTGCCGCGCCGCTTCCGACGCCCGCCCCCGACACCGTCTCGCCGTGGACCCCGTACCAGCCGCCCACCACCCACCTCGACACGATGCGCGTCGGCGGCGTGCTGAGCGCGTCGGCGGTGCTGCTCGTGCTCCTCGTCGGGGCCGGCTACTTCGGCTGGCAGGCCACCACGGCCACACCCGAGCGCATCGAGTTCCCGGGCTGGTTCTGGCTCGCCCTCTTCGGCGGGCTCGGCGTCGCCTTCCTCACGATCTTCCGGCCCAAGCTCGCCCGGTTCACGGCGCCGGCCTACGCGCTGCTCGAGGGCCTGCTCGTCGGGAGCATCTCGAAGGTGTACGACGCGCAGTTCAACGGCATCGTGCTGCAGGCGGTGGCGCTCAGCATCGGCGTCTTCGTGCTGATGCTGTTCCTGTACGCCACGCGGATCATCCGGGTCACCGACAAGCTGCGGATGGGCATCGTCGCCGCCACGGGGGCGGTGCTGCTGGTCTACGTCCTCGACCTCGTCGTGCGAATGTTCGGCGGCGACATCGGCTTCGTCCACGACGGTGGGCTCTTCGGCATCGTGTTCAGCCTGGCTGTGATCGGCATCGCTGCGTTCAACTTCTTGCTCGACTTCGACGTCATCGAGCGCGGCGTGGCCGCCGGCGCTCCTCGCTACATGGAGTGGTACGGCGCCTTCGGGCTCCTCGTCACGCTGGTGTGGTTGTACCTGGAGATGCTCCGCCTGCTGGCCCGCCTCCGCCGCTGACACGGCGCTGGCCGGCGGTTTGGAGCCCCTGCGGGAGGGCCGAATAGGGTCGCGCCTCTATGGCTGATCTCGGATTCGACGGCAGGGTTGCGATCATCACCGGCGCCGGTGGTGGGCTCGGGCGGTCGCACGCCCTCGACCTGGCCAAGCGGGGCGCGCTCGTGGTGGTCAACGACCTCGGGGGCTCGGTCGACGGCACCGGCAGCGGCACGACGGCCGCGCAAGCCGTCGTCGACGAGATCAAGGAGGCCGGCGGCGAGGCGGTCGCCAACTACGACAGCGTGGCCACCCCCGAAGGGGGCGAGGCCATCGTGCAGGCGGCCGTCGACGCCTTCGGCAAGGTCGACATCGTCATCAACAACGCGGGCATCCTGCGCGACAAGGCGTTCCACAACATGGAGCCCGACCTGATGAACCCCGTGCTCGACGTCCATCTCAAGGGCGCCTTCTACGTGACCCGCCCGGCCTGGGTGAAGATGCGCGAGCAGGGCTACGGGCGGGTGGTGAACACGTCGTCCGGTGCGGGAATCTTCGGCAACTTCGGCCAGACCAACTACGGCGCCGCCAAGATGGGCCTCGTCGGCCTCACCCGCGTGCTCGCCGTCGAGGGGGCCAAGAGCAACATCAAGGTGAACGCGATCGCACCGGTGGCCCACACCCGGATGACCGAGGACATCCTCGGCCCCATCGCCGAGCGCCTGGCTCCCGAATGGGTCACGCCGATCGTCACGTGGCTGGCGCACGAGGACTGCCCCGTCACCGGCGAGGTCTTCTCCGTCGGCGGCGGCCGGGTCGCCAAGGTCTTCATCGGCGTCACGCCCGGCTACGCCAACACCGAGTCCCTGTCTCCCGAAGATGTCCGCGACCACTTCGACCAGATCCGCAGCGAAGACGGCTACGCCGTCCCGGCGAACCTCAACGAAGAGCTGGGCCTCGCGTTGAAAGCCCTGGCATGAGCCTGGCCTCGGGCACCGAGGCGCAGCACGACGAGTCGCTGATCCGGTCGTCGACCTTGGCACCGCTCGGCCCGAACGTGTCGCTGTCCTCGACGACGGTGTAGATCTCCCAGGCGCCGTCGGGCCCGTCGACCCAGACCTTGTCCTGCTTGGCGAAGCAACACGTGCCGGACTCGTCGACCGAGTCGACGCCCTCGGCGGCGAGGCGCTGCTGGTGAGCGAACACCGAGTCGCTGTCGGCGACCTCGACGCCGAGGTGGTTGAGCCGGGACTCGGC
>DASXAI010000219.1:0-2944 GCA_036406775.1 Acidimicrobiales bacterium | reverse complement strand
GATCGAGTCGCTGGACGACGGTCGCGTTCGTCGTCACGGCGAGATGGACCACAGAGGATTCGTATTCGATGCTGCGGTCGAAGCACAGCAGGCGGTCGGGAAGACCGAGCGCCCGCACGACGAACGAGGCCCGCCCGTCGGCCAACCGCCGCACGACCTCGAGGGACGTGTCGCCGGTGTCGAGGACACTGAAGGGTCCGGTGGTGTCCAACGGGGCCGTCTCCGGGGCCAGGATGGCCCCGTACCGCGGCGCCACTCCTTCGTGGGCGTGGGGATGACGGGCGTAGTCGAGCTCGGCGAGTACGAGCTCGTTCACGGCGTCGTCGCTGGGGAGCCAGACTCCTTCGTCACGGAGCTCGTGGCGTAGGCGATCCCGCCGTGCGGCCGTGACGTCCAAGCTGCTCACGCTACCGGCGGCCTGGCACGGCGCTCCGCTGTCCGCGGTAGGGCGCTTGCCGACACCGGCCAACGCTCAACGATTGCTCAACAGACGGCAACAATTGGCGCGCCCGGCCGGCCTATGCTCCGTCACGTGGCCGTCGACCACCTGGGTCCGCGCAGCCTGCGACACCTGCTCGACACCGTGCTGGCCATCAGCTCGGAGCTGGACCTGGAGGTGGCGCTGCGGCGGATCGTGCAGGCGGCCGCCTCGCTGGTGGATGCCCGGTACGGCGCGCTGGGCGTGCTCGACGAGAGTCGCAGCGGCCTGTCGGAGTTCATCACTGTCGGTATCGAACACGAGACGCACCGTGCCATCGGGTCCCTTCCGAAGGGTCTCGGCCTTCTGGGCTCACTCATCGTGGACGCCCGGCCGTTGCGGGTGCCCGTGCTGGATGAGCACCCGGATCGGGCCGGCTTCCCGCCCAACCATCCGAGCATGACGTCGTTCCTCGGGGTGCCGATCGTCGTGCGAGGTGAGGTGTTCGGGAACCTCTACCTGACCGACAAGGCCACGGCCGAGGTGTTCAGCGATCTCGACGAGCAACTCACCCTGGGCCTGGCGGCGGCGGCGGGTGTCGTGATCGACAATGCCCGCCTCTACGGTCAGGTGCATCGGCGCGAAGCGGCGCTGAATGCCATTCACGAAGTCATCGCCTTCTCTGCCGGGGGGCACGCGGGTCTGTCGGCGCTGCAACTCATCGCCGATCACGCCCTCGAGCTGGTGGGGGCTGATCTGGCCACGTTCGCGCGTCCTGGTCGGGAGCCGAACGAACTCGTCATGGACGTGGTCTCCGGCGCCGACGCCAGCGCCTTGGCGGGCCAAGTCTTCTCGGCTCCGGGCAGCGTGTCGGGCGAAGTGATGCTGACCGGAACGCCCGTGGTCATGACCGACGCCTCACACGACCACCGGGTGCAGCAACCGCAGGTACGCGGCGGCCACATCGGACCGGCAATCTGGGTCGCCCTCACCGCCTTCGGCCGTCGGGTCGGGACGCTGTCGGTGGCACGGCGGGCTGGTTCGGCTCCCTTCACGGACGCCGAACTCGAGCTGGTTCTGTTGTTCGCCGCCCAGGCAGGGGTCATCGTCGAGCTGGACCAGAGTCGGGAAGATCAGGTGCGGCTCTCGATGCTCGAAGACCAGGAGCGCATCGCCCGCGACCTCCATGACACCGTGATCCAGCGGCTCTTCGCCACCGGTCTTTCTCTGCAAAGTGCGAGCCGACTGGCTCGAGACGACACGCTCCATCGGCGCATCACATCGGCCGTCGACGAGCTCGACGCGACGATCCGTCACATCCGCACCGTGATCTTCGGGCTCGAGCGACCGATGGGGGATACCCCTGTGAACCTCCGGAGCCGCACGTTGGAGCTCTGCGCCGAGGCGGCGCGGGCACTTGGCTTCGAGCCTCGCGTGCTCTTCGACGGCCCCCTCGACACGGCCGTCCCGCCTTCTGCCGCCGACGAGATGCTGGCCGTGCTTCGTGAAGCGCTGTCGAACGTCAGCCGCCACGCCTCGGCCCGTAGCGTCTCGGTCGAGGTGGCGGTGGAGAGCTTCCGTCTCACTCTCGTCATCACTGACGACGGCGTCGGGATCACGGGGACAGGAGGCGGCGGACATGGGTTGGCGAACATGCGAGCGCGAGCCGCCGACCTCGGCGGGACGTTTCTCGTCGAATCACGTCCGGGCGGGGGCGTGTGCGTGTCCTGGGCCGTGCCGCTGACTGTCGGATAACGGACCGCGAACGGTTTCACGCTTGTTGAATTTCGTCAGACGACGTCAAACAAGCGTGAAGCGGACGCCGGGGCAGGCCTCAGGCGGCCGCGTGCCCCGTCGAGCCCCGAACGATCACGACGGGGCACGGCGCGTGGTGGACACAGTGGCGGCTCACGGATCCGAGCAGGACACCACGCAAATTGCCTCGGCCTCGTGACCCGATGACGAGCAGATCGGCGTCCGCGGCCGCGTCGACCAGACCGTGGCCGGCACTGGCCGCCAAGGCGATGACCTCGACACTCAACGGTTGATGGTCCGCCGCCGCGATCGCACGCTCGACCATCTCGTCGGCCAGCGCCTGGCTCGCCTTGCGCACGCTGTCGTGATCGACGGCGCCGGGCGGTCCGATGAGCGATTCCAGCTGGTGGTGGTGATACGCGATCACGACCGAGAGATCGGCCTGGCGACGGGCCGCTTCGGCCCAGGCCCATCGCAGTGCGTCGGCCGAGATCTCCGTTCCGTCGACGCCGACGACCACGCGTCCACCCCGCCAGCGATCGACTGGTCCTGCCGGGACGACCGCGACGGGACAGGGGGCTCGCTCCACACATCCCTGGCTCACCGAGCGAACGACCAGATCCGCGAAGGCGCCGAGGCCGCGGTTGCCGAGCACGAGTAGTTCGGCGCCGGCGGCGGCGGCCAGGAGCGCGTCGACGGTCGCCGTCTCGACGAGCTGCGGCCGAGCGTCGACGGTCTGGACATCGGGGCGGGCGAGAAACGCCATGGCGT
>DASXAI010000218.1:0-9102 GCA_036406775.1 Acidimicrobiales bacterium | reverse complement strand
GCCGCCGAGCAGGCCGCCCGACTGTTCAACCGGCTGTGAACGTGCCCGTCGCCCTCTACCTTCAGGACGCCCATCCGATCCGGGAGGCCATGGGGTTCGTGCAGTACGCCGAGGCGCGCCGTTTCGACGCCGTGTGGCAGGCCGACAGCCGCCTTGTGCGCGAGTGCTGCGTCCCGATGGCGGCCTTCGCGGCCGTCACCGATCGCATCCGGATCGGCTCGGGTGTCGTCGACTGTTGGACGCGCAACCCGGCCCGCCTCGCCGCCACGTTCTCCACCCTCGACGACCTCGCGCCCGGCCGCATCGTCTGCGGGATCGGCGCGTGGTGGGACCCGCTGGCCAGCAAGGTCGGCATCCACCGCGACCGGCCTCTCACCGTCATGCGCGAGGTCGTGACCGTGGTGCGGGCGTTGCTGGCCAACGAGACGGTCACCTTCGACGGTGAGTTCGTCCACCTCGACGGCGTCGAGCTCGACTACGTCTACCAGGAGCGGCGACCCAAGGACCTTCCGATCTACATCGGCGCGACCGGCATGAAGATGATGGAGCTGACGGGCGAGATCGCCGATGGTTGCGTCCTCAACTACCTCGTGTCACCGTCGTACAACCAGCAGGCGCTCGAGCACCTCGCCGTCGGGGCGGCGAAGGCGGGACGAACGGTCGACGAAATCGATCGGCCGCAACTGATCGTCTGCTCGCTCGACGTCGATCGCCAGCGCGCCCTCGACAACGCGCGACTGCTCGTGACGCAGTACCTGGGCCAGCAGCCCCACATCATGAAGGCGTCGGGCGTGCCCGAGTCGCTCCTGGCCGCCATCGGCGAGGTGTTGACGTGGCCGGCCACGCACGAGCAGGTGGCGGCAGCCTCGCGGCTGGTGCCCGACGAGGTGGTACAGATGATCACGGCGTCGGGCACCGCCGACGAGTGCCGGGCCAAGGTCGACGAGTACGTCGCCTCCGGCTGCACCTGCCCGATCCTCTACCCGCTCGGTGACGACGTGCGGGCCATGATCGACGCCTTCGCGCCCTGATCCTCACCGTTTCACGCTGGTTCAACTACGTCTGGCGTGGATGAACTGGCGTGAAACCGGGGGAGTGGGAGGCGGACCAGGCTCGCCCGGCCCGAGGGGTGTGCCGCCGTTGGTGGCGGCGGCCGCCACCAGAGGCAGCACGCGGTAGGGGATTTGGGTCGCCAGGGCCAGCACGGTGGTGGTGCGGGTGATGCCCGGCGCCTCCAGGATGCGGTTCAGCACGTGCGAGAGATGCTCGTTGGTGCGGGCCACGACCCGGAGGTGGAGGTCGCCCTGGCCGGTGGTGGAGTGCGCCTCGATGACCTCCGGGATGGCGTCGAGGTGCGCGAGCAGCGTCGACAGTCGGCCCTGGGCGATCTCGATCGTGGTGAACGCCAGCACCGTGTAGCCGAGGGCGACGGGGTCGATCTCGGGCCCGAACCCGGTGACGATGCCGCGCGCCACGAGCTTGTCGAGGCGCGCCTGCACGGTGCCGCGGGCCACCCCGAGCCGGCGCGACAACTCGAGCACGCCGAGGCGAGGGGAGGCCGCCAGCTCGTCGACGAGGCGCCGGTCGACGTCGTCGATCATCGCGGGCATGCTGTACAGCATATGGGCAGAGCGCTGTGCAATCTGTCCAGGTTTCATCGCCTTGGTTGACGATCAGGCCATTCGCGCCGTTCCATGGACGCCATGGTGACCAGTGCCCTGCCCGACTCGCCCCCCGACGCGCCGGCGGCCCAGCTGCTCGGCTGGGACTGCATCGAGTTCTGGGTCGGCAACGCCCGGGCCTTCGCCGGCTTCCTGATGTCGGCGTTCGGATTCCACTGCACGGCCTACGCCGGCCCCGAGACCGGCGTGCGCGACAAGGCCAGCTACGTCCTGGAGCAGGGCGACATCCGGTTCGTCGTGTCCGGTGCGCTCACCGCCGAATCGCCGATTGCCGCCCACGTGCGCGCCCACGGCGACGGCGTCCACGACCTGGCGTGGCTCGTGAACGATGCCGCCGCCGCGTACGAGGCCGCCGTCGCTCGCGGCGCGGCGCCGGCCCGCGCTCCGTGGAGCGAGACCGATGACACGGGCGTGCTCGAGCTGGCGCAGATCAAGACGTACGGCGAGACGCGGCACACCTTCGTCTCCCGCCGTGACTACTCGAGCCCGCTCCTCGAGCCCGGCTACGCCGCCGAGAACCTGCCCCCCGAGCCCGTCGGCCCGGCCGTCGGCCTCACCCGGATCGACCACGTCGTCGGCAACGTCGAGAAGGGCAAGCTCGACGACTGGGTGCGCTTCTACAGCGAGGTCATCGGCTTCAGCCAGCTCGTCCACTTCGACGACAGCCAGATCGCCACCGAGTACTCCGCCCTCATGTCGACGGTCGTGTGGGACGGCACCCGCATCTACATGCCGCTGAACGAGCCGGCCGAGGGCCGCAAGAAGAGCCAGATCCAGGAGTACCTGGAGACCTACGACGGTCCCGGCGTGCAGCACATCGCTTTGCGCACCGGCGACATCGTCGCCACCGTGGCCGCCCTCCGCCAGCGGGGTGTGCGGTTCATGCAGGTGCCCGACGAGTACTACGACGACGCCCGGCGCCGGCTCGCCGGCGTCGACCTGCCCTGGGAAGAGCTGCAGCGCCACAACATCCTCGTCGATCGTGACGAGGAGGGGTACCTGCTCCAGATCTTCACCGAGACCGTCACCGACCGGCCGACGGTGTTCTTCGAGATCATCGAGCGCCACGGGGCCAAGGGCTTCGGCGAGGGCAACTTCAAGGCGCTGTTCGAGGCCATCGAGCGCGACCAGGCCCGCCGCGGCAACCTCTAACCGCCTCACCCCTTCGCCGAAGTGACGGTTTTCTCCACATGTTGTCGATTTCCGTCACATCGGCGGCCAGATCTAGCCGGCGGTGGTGGCGTGCAGCTGGTCGAGGGTGAAGGTCGACGCCGGGATCTTCGTGACGCGGTAGGTCAGATTGGCCACCGGCATCGACACCTGCAACAACGCCGTGCCGTTCGGATCGACCTCCGTGAACACGGGATCGTTGAATCCGCCCCACGCGATCACCGTGTTGCCGTCGGTCTGGCGTCGGACGCTGCCCAGCCCGCCGAACAGCGAGCCGGTCGCTCCCAGCGGCCGCTGCCACACGAGCGTCGCCGTCCGCGCCGCCGGGTCGAGCGAGTACTCAACGGCACGGGGCGCGCCGTTCCCCAAGGGTGCGGCCTGGTTGTCGAAGGCGGTCAAGTGGCCGTCGGGGTTCAGCCGCCCGTCATGAGGGAGGGCGAAGGCGTTGGCGGCGCCGCCCGTGAAGGTGAACACGGCCGGATTGTCCGGGTTCGTCCCCTGGCCGCCCAGCTTGCGGATCACCTGCTTCGTGGACCAGTCGATCCACAGGATGGCGTTCAGGTGCCGAGCGGTGACGACGACCTGGTTCGTGGCGGCGTCGTAGTCGATGGCGTTGATGTGGACGTAGTCGACGGCGTTGGTCGGTGGCACCGAGCCGGTGACAGGGGTGCTGTCGCACAGCGGCACCACGACCTCACTGGCGTCGATGTGCGCACCGGCCAGGCCGACGTCGGTGCTCCACTCGGACACGAGCGTGCCCGCCGGTGTCACCTCCTGGACGACGCCGTCGACGACCTTGTCGTTGGCGCCGCACGTACCGAAGTTCGCCGGCAGCGATCCGACTGTCCGCTGCCGGTAGGTGACGACGAGGTAGTCGCCGTTCGGGAGGGCGACCATGTCGTGGTAGTCGGTGGGGTTGCCGGCGGCCTTCACCGTGCGCACCAGCGTGCCGTCGAGTGTCCGCTCGTTGTACCCGAGCGCGGCGTTGATGTTGAAGACCGTACGGGTGAACGGCATCGAGGCCAGGTGACCGTTCGGCAGCAGCTTGAAGTCGACCTCGGCCGGCGCCACGCGCCGATACCAGACCGGCACGCCGTTGGTGTCGAGCATCATCAGGAACCGCCCACCGGTGGCGGCCACGCCGTCCTCCATGAGGTAGTAGCCGGGCGTGACGTTGCCGGTCTTGGACACCGTCAGCGCCGGGAAGTCGGGCGGCAGGCACCGCACGAAGTAGAGCTCGCCTCCCACCTGTACGGAGATCGAGCCGTTGGGCTGGAGCGTGCGGGTTCCGGTCGGTGTCGCCTGGCCGTCGACCACGACCGACGTCCCGGGCATGGGCACGGCGGTGAACGTCACGGTGTTGGGGCCGTCGACGCAGTGCAGCACGTAGTCGTGGGCATCGGGCCGGAACGTCGGGTCGAGGGGCAGCCCGTCGAGGTGGAAGGCGCGCAGCGCGCCCGGTGCGCCGAAGGCGCCGAAGAGGTCGATCACCACGTGGGTGCGCTCGAACGAGAACACGCAGATCTTGCCGTTGGCGTCGATGGGCACCGTGACGAGGTTGGTGGATTCGTTGCCGGGCGCATAGTTGACCGACGACGTGGCCGGCAGGCCCTGGCTGCACGGGTACACCGTGAGATAGCCGGGCGCCGCGGCCTGAGTGGCGACGACGTTGAGGACGACGACGTGGGCGCCGTCGGGCGCGGTGCCGGCTACGTCGGGGTCGAAGGCGCGGGTCTCGCCGGGTGTGAAGGGACCGACAGAGGTGCCGGTGCCGTTGCGCGTGTCGACGAGCCGCGAGCCGGTGACGAGGTCGAGCGGCACGCCGCTGTCGCCCGGTCCGAACCAACCGGCGAGATCGACCACGACGTGGGCGGCGGTGACGATGAACACGCAGACGGCGCCGTCACCGAGGCCCACCATCGCCTGGTTGGCCCGGTTCTCGCCGGTGAGGTAGTTGACGTTCGAGGTGGGCGGCACGGGCGTGCCGCACGGATGGACGGTGGCGAAGCCGGGCCCGTCCGGCTCTGTGATGGTGACGTTCACCGATACGCCGATCGCCGTCGATGGCACGCCGGTCATCGGCACGCGCAGGTCGGTGCCGGCGGGCAGGGCCGGACCCTGGGTCCGCGTGTCGATCAACCGGAAGAGCGGGAGCTCGTGGAAGGCGTCGCCGCCGGCACCGAACCAGCCGGTGGCGTCCACGACGAGATCGGTCGCGGCGAACGTGAACAGGCACACCTGGCGCGTGCTGTCGAGGCCGACCACCACGAGGTTCGGGGTGGCGTCGGCGATCCGCGGGTTGACGTTCGACGTATCGGGGCGGGGCGATCCGCACGGATAGGCGGTGATGAACCCGCGCGCCTCGGCGTCGACGGTGGTGACGTTCAGCGCCACGCCGGTGGCATCGGCCGGTGCGGCGGGCGATACGTCGACCGCCACCACGCCGCCGTCGGGCAGCTTGCTGGTGAGGCGGGTGTCGAGCAGGCGCACGGGCCCGACCGGGTGGAAGCCACCGATGGCCGTGCCGCCCGGCGTGGCCGCCGGGGCTGCCGGGGCGGGAACGGCCCGCGGCACCACCTGCGCCGCCACGGGTGCGGCCACGAGCGGCGCCGCCAGGAGCGCGGCAACTGCGGGCGCGAGAACGCGGATGAACCAGACGCGGATCCCCTCCATCGCACGGCAGGATAGGCACGAGGTACGAGGCCGATGACGACACCACCCACTCCCCGCCAGGCGTTGCAGGCGCTTCCCGTCTACAAGCCCGGTCGCTCGGCCGAGGTCGCCATGCGCGACCACGACCTCGACCACGCCGTCAAGCTCGCCTCCAACGAGAACCCGTTCGCGCCCCTGCCGTCGGTGCTGGCAGCCGTCGACCGGTCCGCGGCCGACGCGCTCAACCGGTACGCCGACCATCGGGCCGAGGTGGTGCGGGCGGCGCTGGCCGAGCGCCTCGGCGTCACCGCCGACCAGATCGCGGTGGGCTGCGGGTCCGTGGGGCTGTTGCAGCAGATCGTGCTGGCCTTCGTCGAGCGGGGCGAGGAAGTCATCTACGGGTGGCGCAGCTTCGAGGCGTACCCGATCTACTCGACGATCGTCGGCGCCGCCCAGATCCAGGTGCCGAACCGCTTCCAGGCCCTCGACATGGCCGGCATCAACGCGGCGGTGACCGACCGGACACGGCTGGTGCTGGTGACGTCGCCGAACAATCCGACGGGCACCGTCGTGGGCCACGACGAGCTGGCGGCGCTCCTCGACGCCGTCCCTGCCGACTGTCTCGTTGTGCTCGACGAGGCGTACCACGAGTACGTCACCGGTCGGCACGCGCCCGACGCTCTGGCCCTCGCAGCGATCCATCCCCACTTCGCCGTCCTCCGCACGTTCTCGAAGGCCTACGGGTTGGCAACCCTGCGCGTCGGCTACCTCGTCGGCCACCCCGACGTCATCAGCGCCGTCGATCAAGTGCTCGTCCCGTTCACCGTGAACGGCCTGGGCCAGGCGGCGGCGCTGGCGTCACTGGCGGCCGACGACGAGCTCGCGGCCCGGGTGCGCCAGACCGTCGCCGAACGGGAACGGCTGGCCGCCGAGCTCCGCACGCGGATCGGCCTGTCGGTGCCCGATCCGCAGGCCAACTTCGTGTGGCTGCCCGCCGGCGAGCAGTCGGCCGCCCTCACCCTCGAACTGGAACGGGCCGGTGTGGTCACCCGGCCCTTCCCGGGCGAAGGCGTGCGCGTCACGGTGGGTGTGCCGGAGGAGAACGACCGCTTCCTCGACGCCGTCGACAAGCTGGCGCCCGCGCTCGGCCTGGCGGGGGCCTGGCTCCTGCCCACCGGCGAGCGGGCCCGTCAGGTCCAGGCCGTGGTCGAACGGTGTGACGCCGCCGATCGCCGCCTCGTCGCCCACGGCGACGCCGTGCACGCCGGCCTGACCGACCCCGACCCGGGCGGCACCGAGCGGTGGGACGCCGACCAGGTGTGGGCCCACCTCGCCGAGATCGGCGACTACTGGCGCCGCGAGCTGGACCGGGTCGTCGCCGCCGCCCAGCCCGACCCGGTGCCGTTCGGCCGGGTCAAGACCGACCCGGCCCGAATCGCCGCCATCGAAGCCGGCCGCCACCGCTCGGTCGCGGCCAACCTCGCGGAGGCCCGCCGTTCGTTGTCGGCACTGCGGGCCTACCTCGCCGGCTTGTCGGAGGCCGACTGGACCCGCGTCGGCCGCCATCAGACGCTGGGTGACATGACCATCGAGCGCCAGCTCGAGGAGTTCCACATCGGTCATGTCGAGCAGCACCTGGCCCAGCTCGACGGGTTGGCGCGCCGTGCCTGACGGCTTCGGGCGCGACAACCTCCCGTTCGGCGTGTGCCGGCAGGGCGACCGACGCTTCGCCGCCGTGCGGCTCGGCGACGCCGCGGTCGACCTCGATGCCCTCCAGCGGGCCGGCGGCCTGCGCGACGTCGATCTGCCCGCGGGCGTCTTCACCACCGGTGTGCTGAACGACTACCTCGCGCTCGGACCTGGGACGTGGGCGCGCACCCGAGCCGTCCTGCAGGAGGCCGACCTCGATCGCGTGCTGGTGCCCTTGGCCGACGTCGACATGGTGCTGCCGATCGAGGTGGCCGACTACGTCGACTTCTATTCGTCCGAGCACCACGCCCGGAACATGGGCCTCATCCTGCGGCCCGACACCGAACCGTTGCTGCCCAACTGGAAGCGACTCCCGGTCGGCTATCACGGTCGGGCCGGCACGGTGGTCGTCTCCGGCACGCCGATCGCGCGGCCCCGCGGTCTCGTCGCCGGCGACGGTGAGCCCGAGTGGCGACCGACGCGCGTGCTCGACATCGAGCTCGAGGTCGGCACCGTCATCGGCGTCGGCTCGGCCATGGGTGCGCGCATCCGCGCCGACGACGCCGACGGCCACGTGTTCGGCTTCGTCCTGCTCGACGACTGGTCGGCCCGTGACATCCAGGCCTTCGAGTACCAGCCGCTCGGGCCGTTCCTCGCCAAGAGCTTCGCCACATCGATCTCGCCGTGGATCGTCATGCTCGACGCGGTGCGGCCGTTCCTGTCCGCGGGTCATCCTCAGGTACCGGAACCGGCGCCCTATCTCCGGTCCACCCGCCCGTGGCACCTCGATCTCGATCTCGAGGTGGACCTGAACGGCACCACGGTCAGCTGCACCAGCTTCGGCCACATGTACTGGTCGTTCGCCCAGCAGCTGGCCCACGTCACCGGGAACGGCGCCCGCGCCCGCACCGGCGACCTGCTCGGCTCGGGCACGGTGAGCGGCCCCGAGCCCGGCACGCGCGGCAGCCTCATGGAGATGACGTGGCGTGGCCGCGACCCCCTGGCGCTCGCCGACGGCACGACGCGCACGTTCCTCGAGGACGGCGACACGGTCGTGCTGCGCGGTCGCTGCGGCGGGCCCGGCGACGCACGGGGCTGGATCGAATTCGGTGAGTGCGCGGGCACGGTTCTGCCGGCGCCACATGAGCCAGGAGGTGTCTGATGCCGTACTACCGCGCCGTGGGCGACGTCCCCCGGAAGCGCCATCTCGTCTTCCATGACGGCGACGGCGGTTACTACGCCGAGGAGCTGATGGGTACCGATGGCTTCTCGAACAACTCGGCGCTGCTCTACCACCGGCGGTCCCCGTCGGCGATCGTGGCGGCCGAGCCGATCCCCGACACGCGTTCGGCGTTGACACCGAACGAACCGCTGCTGCCGATGCACTTGCGGACGGGCGACCTGCCCACCGGCGGCGACGCTGTCGCGGGCCGCCGGGTGCTGCTCGCCAACGCCGACGTCGTGATCGGCCACACCGTCGCCACCGTTCCGTCGCCGTTGTACCGCAACGCCGTCGGCGACGAGCTGGTGTACGTGCAGTCGGGCCGGGGCGTGCTGGAGAGCGTCTTCGGCCCCTTGGCCGTCGGCACCGGCGACTACGTCGTGATACCGACGTCGGCCACCCACCGATGGGTGCCCGACGAAGGCGACCATCTGCGGCTCCTCACCATCGAGGCCACCGGCCACGTGCAGACGCCGAAGCGCTACCTCACCCCCTTCGGGCAGTTCAACGAGTTCGCGCCGTACTGTGAGCGCGACCTCCGGGGCCCGCACGAGCCGCTGTTCGTCGAGGGCGACGACGTCGACGTGCTCGTGCGCAACCGCGGGGGCCTGACCCGGTACACGTACGCGTCACATCCCTTCGACGTGATCGGGTGGGACGGCGGCCTGTATCCGTACACCTTCAACA
>DASXAI010000217.1:0-7577 GCA_036406775.1 Acidimicrobiales bacterium | reverse complement strand
GGCGGCGGCGTCTTCGACCAGCCCGAGGCTTCGAGCGCATCCCGCACGGGCTGCTTGTCGAACGAGGGTGGGGTGGCGCCCGGAGTCCAGGCATCGGCGGGCCAGAAGCGCGACGAATCGGGCGTGAGTACCTCGTCGGCGAGCACCAGGCGGTCGTCGAGCAGGCCGAGCTCGAACTTCGTGTCGGCCAGCAGGATGCCGCACCGCTCGGCGTGGACCGCCGCTTGCCGGTAGACGTCGAGCGACAGGGCGCGCACCTCCTCGGCCCGGTCGCCGCCGATCAGGGTCACGACGTCGTCGAACCGCATACCTTCATCGTGCACGCCTACCGGCGCCTTGGTGGTCGGCGTGAAGATGGGCGCGGGCAGGCGGTCGGCCTCGCGCAGGCCGGCGGGGAGGCGCACCCCGCACACCGACCCGGCCGCCTGGTACTCCTTCCAGCCGGAGCCGGCGAGGTAGCCCCGCACGACGCACTCCACCGCCACCATGTCGCAGCGGCGCACGAGCATGCTGCGCCCGGCCAACCCGGGGTGGCGGGCGCCGTCCGGGAAGTCGGCGACGTCCGTCGACACCACGTGGTTCGGCGCGCCGAGGTGGTCGAACCAGAACGCGCTCGTCGCCGTCAGCACCCGGCCCTTGTCAGGGATGGGTTCGGCCATCACCACGTCGAACGCCGACAACCGGTCCGAGGCCACCATCAGCAGTTGACCGTGCCCGGCGTCGTAGAGGTCGCGCACCTTGCCTCGGTGGACGTGGGGAAGGGCCGGCTCCGGCCCCGTGACCGTCACGGCTCGACAGCGGCGACGGCCTCGAAGACGGCGCCGACGTTGCGTAGGGCCCGGTCGAGGTCGAAGGCGGCGTCGAGCTCGGCCGCCGACAGCGGCACCCGCTCGTCCTTCTCGAGGAGCGAGCGGAACGGCAGGCCGTCTTCCCATGCGCGCGTCGCCTGCTCCTGCACGATCCGGTAGGCCGTGTCGCGGGCGAGGCCGGCGTCCACCAGCGCCAGCAGCACCGGTTGTGAGAACACGAGGCCGTGACTGCTCCACAGGTTGGTCATCATCCGATCGGCGTCGACCCGCAGGCCGGCGACGAGGGAGGCGGCGCGGCGCAACACGTAGTAGGCGAGGAGCGACGAGTCGGGGAGGATGACGCGTTCCACCGACGAGTGCGAGATGTCCCGTTCGTGCCACAGCGCCACGTCCTCGAGGCCGGCTTGGAGGTTGGCGCGCAGGATGCGAGCCAGCCCGCACAACCGCTCGGCCGTGATCGGGTTGCGCTTGTGGGGCATGGCCGACGACCCCTTCTGGCCGGCGCGGAAGCCCTCCTCCACCTCCCGGACCTCGGTGCGCTGCAAGTGACGCAGTTCGAGCGCGATCTGCTCCACCGTGGCGCCCACCGACGCGCACGCCCAGAGGTACTCGGCGTGGCGGTCGCGCGCGACGACCTGCGTGGCGGGTACCGGCGTGAGGCCCAGCGCGGCGCAGACGTGACGCTCGACGGCCGGGTCGACATTGGAGTAGGTGCCGACCGCGCCCGACAGCTTGCCGACGGCGACCGCAGTGCGGGCGGCCCGGAGCCGGGCTCGGTCGCGATCAGCCTGCAGGCACCACAACGCCACCTTGGCGCCGAAGGTCGTCGGCTCCGCGTGCACGCCGTGGGTGCGGCCCACCATGACGGTGTGGCGGTGGGCCTCGGCCGTGCGCTTCAGGACGCCGACCAGCTCTGACGACGCGTCGACAAGGAGATCGGCCGCGTCGCGGAGCGACCAGCACAGCGCCGTGTCGACGACGTCGGTGGACGTGAGGCCGTAGTGGATCCACCGGCCCGGCGCACCGATGTGGCGCTGCACCACGTCGACGAAGGCGGCCACGTCGTGGTCGGTCATCCGCTCTCGCTCGGTCACCTCGGCCACGAAGGTGGCGTCGACGGTGGGCGCCGCCGCATGACACGCGGCGGCGTCGGCCATGGGCACCACGCCGAGGCCGGCCCACGCGTCGGTGGCCAGCAACTCGATGTCGAGCCAGCGCCGGAACCGGGACGTGTCAGCGAAGACCGCCGCCATCTCCGGCAACTCGTACCGCGGGATCACTGGTCCGATTCTCGCAGCCGGATCACCTCTCCTCGCTCCACCTCGACCAGACGCGCCAGCGGACCGTCGGCCGTCGCCAGCGGCATCTGTCCTGCGAGCGCGGCGGCCGCGGCACAGCAGTCGGCGAGACTGACGGGCCGCTCGTCGCGGTGGTAGTGCCACGCCCGCAGCCGCCCCGCCAGCAGGCCGACCGGTGCGTCCACGGGCCGGATCGTCACGCCGAGGAGGGCGAGTTCACCGACGAGATCCATAGGATCGAGATCGCCGTGGCGGGCGAGTCGATCCACAACTTCTGCCGCGTTGACGGCCGTCAGTTCGACGTCGCGCGTCCGGAGCAGCGCCTCGACCTCGGACGCGGCCGGTTCGTCGCGGAAGTAGGCGATGACGGCGAAGGCATCGAGGAGCACGGTCATCGAGCGGACGCCTCGCGTCGGGCCTCCTCGGCGCGAACCTCGGCCCGCATCTCGCTGCTCGACGGGCTCGTCGAGGCGTACTTCCCGCGGAGGGCACCGATCGGATCGTCGGGGGCGGGCCGCACGACAAGACGATCGCCGGCGTCCACGATCACCACGACCTTGGCGGCCCACCGCCGGCGCACGTCGGCCGGCAACGAGATCTGCCCGCTCGAGGTGACCCGAGCCTTCACCGCATGTGTCACACCCTCATCATATGGTTGCGATGTCCGAACGATGATGGAGGCCAGCCCATGACAATTGTGCAATTCCGTCATATGCCCGCTGGCGGGCCAGATTCAGGCTGGCGCCGGTGCCGGTCACGGCCAGCACGCGGCCGCCCGCCGTGACGAGGCGGCCGTCCGGGGCGGCGGCCACGCCGGCGCAGTAGACGGTGACGCCGTCCACGGCCTGGGCCGCGCTGAGGCCTTCGATCACGTCGCCCGTACGCGGGTGGACGGGGTAGCCCTCAGCCGCCGCCACCACGGTCACCGCGGCGTCGGGCCCGATGGAGGGTGACGTGGAGAGATCGCCCGCCGCCGCCTGGGCCAGGAGGGCGGCCACGTCGTCGTCGAGTCGGGGCACGATCACCTGCGACTCGGGGTCGCCGAAGCGCACGTTGTACTCCAAGACATAGGGCCCGTCGGACGTGAGCATGAGGCCGGCATAGAGGACGCCCCGGTAGTCGATGCCGCGGCGGCGCAGCTCGTGGAGCGTGGGGGCCACGATCGACTCGGCCAGGCGTTCGGCCTCGGCGGCGTCGACGGCCGGCACGGGTGAGAACGCGCCCATCCCGCCCGTGTTGGGACCGGTGTCGCCGTCACCGACGCGCTTGTGGTCCTGCGCCGCCGGGAGCGGCACGACGCGCGTGCCGTCGCACAGGCAGAGAAGGGAGACTTCGGGTCCGGCGAGGCCGGCCTCGATCACGACGCCCGTCGGCAGCTTGGCCCGCACGTCGTCGGCGGCTTCACCGAGGTCGTCGGTCACGAGTACGCCTTTGCCGGCGGCGAGACCGTCGGTCTTGACGACGTACGGACCGGGGAGCGACCTCAGGAAGTCGACGGCTTCCTGCGCCTGTGGCCCACGGAAGGAGCGGTGGGCGGCAGTCGGGACGCCGGCGGCGACGAGAACGTCCTTCATCCACGCCTTCGAGCCCTCGAGTCGGGCGCCGTCGGCGCCGGGGCCGAAGACGAGCGCGCCCCGGACCCGGAGCCGGTCGGCCAGACCGTCCACGAGTGGGGCCTCCGGGCCGATGACGTAGAGGTCGGCGTCGAGCTCCTCGGGCGGCGCCGGCACCGACCACGGGATGCCGGCGTTGCCGGGCGTCACCACCACGTCGGCCGTGCGCGCCAGTGCGACGGCGAGGGCGTGCTCGCGGCCGCCCGACCCGACCACGGCGACTCGCATCTAGCTGAACTGCAGGTACTGATCGCGGCCGGGGCCGACACCGACGAAGCGGATCGGCACACCAACGTGCTCCTCGACGAGGGCGAGGAACTGGCGCGCCTCCTGGGGCAGTTCGCGTGGCTCCCGGCAGGCGGTGAGGTCCGTGCGCCAGCCGGGCAGCTCGGCGTAGACGGGCAGCACGTCGTGGAGCACCGACTGGTGGTACGGGAGCGCGGTCAGCTTCACGCCGTCGTGCTCGTAGGCCGTGCAGATCTTGACGACGTCGAGCGTGTCGAGCACGTCGAGCTTCATGATGGCGAGCTCGCTCAACGAGTTGATGCGAACGGCGTGGCGCAGCATGACGGCGTCGAACCATCCGGTGCGGCGACGGCGGCCCGTGTTGGTGCCGAACTCGTGGCCGCGGTCGACCAGAAGGTCGCCGACGCCGTCGAAGAGTTCAGTGGGGAACGGTCCGGCGCCGACCCGAGTGGTGTAGGCCTTGGCGATCCCTATCACCCGGCCGATGTGGCGAGGGCCGATGCCGGCGCCGGTGCAGGCGCCCCCGGCCACCGGGTTGGACGACGTCACGTAGGGATAGGTGCCGTGGTCGAGATCGAGGAAGGTGGCCTGTGCCCCTTCGAGCAGGACGTGCTGACCCGCGTCGAGGGCGTCGTGGACCAGCCCCACCGTGTCGGTGATGTACGGGGCCAGCCGAGGGGCGTAGTCGTCGAGGTAGCGGTCGGCGATGTCGTCGGCCGACAACGGGAGGCGGTTGTAGACGCGCGAAAGGACGGCGTTCTTCTCCTTGAGGACCTGGTCGAGCTTGGCCCGGAAGATCTTGGGGTCGAGCAGGTCCTGCACGCGTAGGCCCGAACGCAGCGCCTTGTCGGCGTACGCCGGACCGATGCCGCGCCGAGTCGTGCCGAGCTTGTTCCGGCCGAGCCGGCGCTCGGTGACGAAGTCGATCTCCTGGTGGTACGGGAGGATCAGGTGGGCGTTGCCCGACACCCGCAGCCGGCTGCAGTCGACGCCCCCGGCTTCCAGCCGGTCGATCTCGGCGAGCAGGACGCCGGGGTCGACCACGACGCCGTTGCCGATCACGGGCGTCACGTGGTCGTAGAGGACGCCCGAGGGGATCAGCTGGAGGGCGAAGCGCTCACCGTCGACGACGATGGTGTGGCCGGCGTTGTGGCCCCCTTGGTAGCGGACGACGAGCGCCATCTCCTTGGCGAGGAGATCGGTGAGCTTGCCCTTGCCCTCGTCTCCCCACTGGGTGCCGACGACGACAGTTGCGGGCACACGGCGAGGTTAGCGAGTGGCTGTCGCCGGCCCGGATCGAACCGAGCCGGCGAACAGTCGGCTATCAGGCGTCAGCCGGCTCGCGTCGGCCGAGGAAGACCAGGCCGGCGCCGAGCAGGACCGCACCCAGGCCGCCGAGGGCCAGCACCGTGGACGCGGCGCCGGTGACGGGCAGCGAGCTCGGGGCGGCGGCGGTCGTGGCCGGCGTCGCCGTCGTCGTCGGCGTCTGATCGGGAACCACGATCGGCGCCACGACCGGCTCGCTCGAGGGCGGCGTGGACGACGGCGGCGTCGAAGACGGGGGCGTGCTCGACGGGGGCGTGCTCGACGGCGGCGTGCTCGACGGCGGCGTGCTCGACGGCGGCGTCGACGTGGGCGGCTCACTCGACGGCGGCGTGCTCGACGGTGGCGTGCTCGACGGTGGCGTGGACGACGGCGGCGTGGACGACGGCGGCGTGGACGACGACGTCGTGGTACCGCACGGACCATGGCTCAGGTTGAAGTTCCCGACGGTGGTCCCGTCGGGCAAGTCGACGGACGCGCCGGTCACGGTCACGCCGTCGCCCAGGTGGGCAGTCGTGCGGTAGTGCGCCGTGGGCCCGGTGAGGGACGAGAGGTTCACGACGCTCGACGTACCGTTCGACCACGAGACGGTGATCGAACTCGGCGCCGTGCCGTCGATCTGGTTGATGAGGAAGTGCCACTCGGTGCTGTCGCACCCGTGGCCGCTGATCGTGGCGCTGTGGAACGAGCCATCACCCTGGCCGGCCTGCGCCGAGCCAGCGAGCGCGGCGACGCCAAGCGACGCGACACCGACGGCCAGCAAGCCGGCCGCGACATAGGAACGAACCCGCACGGAACTGACTCCTCTCGTATTGGAGGGGTCGGTTTCGCGCTCGCTCCGCGGCGGACTACGCGACCAGTTGCGTCCGCCGAATCAACACACCCGCTCTTCGCCGACGAGTATGTCGGCGCCCGCCGGCCCATTGCGAGCCGCTCGCACCAAAAGAGCCAGATGACCTACGGCCATCACCACCGATGTGACGGTTTTGAACCTCAGGCGTTCATTTCCGTCACATCGGCGAGGAGAGATGGTCAGGCCGACGTGACCGACACCGTGAGATCGTCGCCCACGGCATCGATGGTGACGGTGTCGCCCTCGGCCACCTTGCCCTCGAGGATCTCGATGGCGAGGCGGTCGCCGATCTCCCGCTGGATGACCCGCTTCAGCGGCCGGGCCCCGAAGGCGGGGTCGTAGCCCTCGCGGGCGATCAGCGCCTTGGCGGCGTCGGTGACGTCGAGCATGATGCGGCGGGCGGCGAGCCGGTCCCGCACGAGGCGGAGCTGGATGTCGACGATCTGCGTCAGGTCAGCCTGCGTGAGCGGCCGGAAGCGGATGATCTCGTCGACGCGGTTGATGAACTCGGGCTTGAAGACCGACAGCGGATCGCCCTGCAGGTTCGACGTCATGATGAGCACGGTGTTGGTGAAGTCGACCGTGCGGCCCTGGCCGTCGGTGAGGCGGCCGTCGTCCATCACCTGCAGCAGCACGTTGAAGACGTCAGGGTGGGCCTTCTCGATCTCGTCGAGCAGCACCACGCTGTAGGGCCGCCGGCGAACGGCCTCGGTGAGCTGGCCGCCCTCGTCGTAGCCGACGTAACCAGGAGGCGCGCCGATCAGCCGGGACACGGAGTGCTTCTCCATGTACTCGCTCATGTCGATGCGCACGATGGCGCGCTCGTCGTCGAAGAGGAACTCGGCCAGCGCCCGCGCCAGTTCCGTCTTGCCCACACCCGTGGGCCCGAGGAACAGGAACGACCCGATCGGGCGGTGCGGGTCGGAGAGCCCGGCCCGGCTGCGCCGAATGGCGTTGGCGACGGCGCGTACGGGGTCGTCCTGCCCGACGACGCGCTGGTGCAGCACGTCCTCGAGGCGGACGAGCTTCTGCATCTCGCCCTCCATGAGCCGGCTCACGGGGACCCCGGTCCACTTGGACACGACCTCGGCGATGTCCTCCGAGTCGACCTCCTCCTTCAGCATGCGCCGCTCGGACTGCAGCGTGTCGAGGTGGGCCGTGGCGTCGGCGATGCGGCGCTCGAGCTCGGGGATGCGCCCGTAGCGGATCTCGGCCGCCTTCTCGAGATCGGGCTCCCGCTCGAGTTGCGTCCGCAGCGTCTCCAGCTCCTCCTTGAGCGTCCGGATGGCGCCGATGGCCTCCTTCTCCGACTCCCAGTGGGCCTTCATCTCGTCGATCTGCGCCTTGAGGGCGGCCAGCTCGGCGTCGATGGCCTCCAACCGCTCCTTCGACGCGTCGTCGGTCTCCTTGGCCAGCGCCACCCGCTCGATCTCGA
>DASXAI010000216.1:0-4742 GCA_036406775.1 Acidimicrobiales bacterium | reverse complement strand
GACGGCGCCGGCGGCGGCCGCCGCCCAGAAGGCGATGGACCACTCGGGGAAGTTGCGCATGGCGATCGCGACGCGGTCGCCCTTCTCGACGCCGAAGCGGGAGCGCAGCACGCCGGCGAGGTGGGCGGCCTCGGCGTAGTGGCGCTCGAAGGACCAGTGCTCGTCCTCGTACACGAGGAAGTCGCCGCCGGCGAACTGCTTGCTCGCCTCCAGGACGGCGCGCAGGGACGGCGGGGCGTGCTTCCACGTCCGCGTCGCGATGCCACGGATCGTCAGCTCCTCCATCTCGAACAGCTGCCCCGGCGCGGTGAGGGTGGCATGGACCTCGGCGATGGACGGAACCTGGCTCATGGGCCCGGCATAGCATGCCGGCGTGCCAGATCACAGCCTGCTGCACGAGGCGCGCGACGTCCTCCCCGAGGCCGTCCGGTTGCGGCGCCGGCTGCACGCCCGGCCCGAGGTCGGACTCGACCTGCCGTTCACGCAGGAGGCGGTGCTGACCGCCCTCGCCGATCTGCCGGTCACCGTCGCCACGGGATCATCGACGTCGTCGGTGGTCGCCACGCTGGAGGGTTCCCATCCGGGTCCCACGGTGCTGCTGCGCGGCGACATGGACGCCCTCCCCATGCCGGAGGACACTGGCCTCCCGTACGCGTCGGAGATCGACGGCGCCATGCACGCGTGCGGGCACGACACCCACGTGGCCATGCTCGCCGGTGCCGCGCAGCTGCTGGCGGGCCGGCGTAACGACATGGCCGGGCGGGTGGTGATGATGTTCCAACCGGGCGAGGAGGGCCACCACGGCGCCCGCTTCATGCTCGAGGAGGGCCTGCTCGACGTGGGGCCGCTCGCCGACGGCTCACCCAGCCCGATCTCGGGCGCGTTCGCACTGCACATCACGTCGCTGTTCCCGTCGGGCACCATCAACTTGCGGGGCGGCACGATGATGGCTTCTTCGGACACGATGCGCATCGTGGTGCGAGGTCGTGGCGGTCACGCCTCCGCCCCGCATCAGGCGGTCGATCCGATCCCGGTGGCCTGTGAGGTCGTGCAGGCGATCCAGACCATGGTGACGCGCCGCATCGACGTGTTCGACCCGGGCGTCGTGACGGTGGGCCAGATCACGGCCGGCACCACCTCCAACGTGATCCCGGAGACGGCAATGATCCTCGGCACCATCCGGGCTGTGTCGGAACGGACACGGAGGCGAGTCCACGACGGCGTGCGGCGCGTCGCCGAGGGCGTGGCCGCCGCCCACGAGGCCGGAGTGGAGGTCGACATCGAGCTCGGCTATCCGGTCACCATCAACGACCTCGGTTACGCCGGCTTCACGTCGGCGGTCGCCATCGATCTGCTCGGTGCCAATCGCGTGACGTCGATGCCGGCCCCGGTGATGGGGGCCGAGGATTTCAGCTACGTGCTCCAGGAGGTTCCGGGCGCCCTCGCCTTCCTCGGTGCCACGCCGCCGGGTGTCAATCCCCGCCAGGCGGCCCCGAACCACTCCAACCGGGTGCTGTTCGACGAGGACGCCATGGCCACCGGCATCGCGATGTACGCGCAGATGGCCCTCGCCCACGTGGCCGGCGACGGACCGGTGCCCGATTAGCTGCGGCAAATTCTCGGCGTCGTCCGCGTCGAAAACGACGCCGATCCACGCCGAGAAGCCGAACGACGCCGAGAATCCGGGGAGGAGGCTCAGAAGATCGTGTACCCCCCGTCGACCACCATCGTGTCGCCGGTGTGGAACGTGAGCGACGGGTCGGCCAGGAACACCGCCACCTCGCCGAACTCGGACGGGTCGGCCCAGCGCCGCACCGGCGTGCGGCTGATGGTGTTCGTGACGAACTTGGGGTTCTCCTTGTTGGGCGCCATCAGGTCGGTGTCGGTCCAGCCCGGGAGCAGGCAGTTGGCCCGGATGCGGTAGCGCGCCAGGCCGACGGCGAGGGCCCGGACCAAGCCGAGCAGACCGGTCTTCGACGCCGCGTAGTGCGGGTTGAACGGCGCCCCGTGGATGGCCGACGTCGACGCCACCGCCACCAGCGCGCCACCCTCGCCCCGTTCGACCATGTGCCGGGCGCCTTCGCGCAGCGTGAGGAAGGCGCCGTCGAGGTTGACGGCCAGCACGCGCCGCCAGTCGGCCAGGCTGAGCTCGGTGACGGACGGGATCCGCCCGCCGGTGCCGGCGTTGGCGAACACACTGTCGACTTTCCCGAGGGCATCGACGGTCCGGGCGAACGAGGCGATCACCTGGTCCTCGTCGCTCACGTCGCAGAGCTCGGCGTGGACGCGCCGGCCCGTCTTGGCGAGGACCTCGCTGGCGGCCTCGTTCTTGTCGGGTTTGGTGCCCCAGATGGCGACATCCGCGCCGGCGTTGGCGAGTCCCGTCGCCATGCCGAGCCCGATGCCGCCGTTGCCTCCGGTGATAAGAGCCACATGTCCGGTCAGATCGCTCATCGATCCGGACCGTAGTTGTGGTCTCAGTAGGAATTCACAACGGTGCCGAGCGTCGACAAGCGGAACAGGTCCGGGTCGTCGATCACCCGACGCACGGCTTGGCGCGCCGTGATGCCCCACGTGGTCATGGCCCGGGCCAGAGACGCGGCCACGATCGGCGCCGAGAACGACGTCCCGCTCCACGCCGCCCAACCGCCGAAGAACTCGGGATCGGACGGCGGGTTCGCCTGCGTGGACCCATCCCAATTGAAGAAAGCGCTGGTGACACCGACGCCGGGGGCACAGGCCCGCACCCATGGGCCGTAGTTCGTGAAGAAGGCCGGCTGGTCCCGATCGAGGGCGCCGACGGAGATCACACCCGTGAGGGCGGCGGGCCACACCACGCGGCACGAGGCGTCGTTGCCGGCCGACGCCACCACCACCATGTGGGCGCGCCGCAGCTTGCGCACGGCTCGCTTGAGCGCCAGGAAGGGTTGGTCATTCGAGCTCGTGCCGCTGAACGAGAGGCTCACGATGTGGGGCCGCTGCGCCGGCGCCAGATCGGCGAACGACGACAGGACCTTGGCGATCCGGGCGTCGTCGCCGGTACCGAAGGTCGTGAGCACCTTGCGCACTGACACCGTGGCCGTCGGCGCGAGCCGGCGGATGATCCACGCGATGAACGTGCCATGGCCCGCGACCGGATCGACATAGCCGTCGGTGTTGGTGTCGGGCACGTCGAACTCGCCGCCGTCGTCGACCATGTCGACCCACGTCGGCCGGAACGCCGGGTCGGCCATCCCCGTGTCGAGTACGAGCACGCGGCATTCCGTCTGCGGGATGCCAGCCGGGCCGGGCACGGCTTCGGGCAGGCTGGGCGCGGCGAGCGTTCGCGTCGGCGCCTGCTTCATCGCCGGCGCCACGCGGGCCGCGGGACCGCCGCAACAGCACGCGGCCTTCAACGCCGCTTCGGCGTTGGCGAACACCGCCGGATTGGCGAACACCGCCGGATTGGCGAACACCGCCGGGTTGGCGAAAACCGCCGGATTCGCGAACACGGCGGGGTTGCCGCTGACGTCGCCGTGGGCGAACACCGCCGGGTGAGCGAACACGGCGGGATGAGCGAACACCGCCGGGTGGGCGAACACGGCGGGATGGGCGATCGACTGGTGGGCGAACACCGCTGGCTTGGCCTCGTCCTCCGGGTTGGCGAACACGACATGGTTCACCTGGGCCGCGAAGCCGCGGTCGCGCAAGTCCTCGGCCATGTCGAGGGCATTGGGCACGCGCGTCAGCAGCACGATGTCGTCGACGATGACGTCTTCACCCAACTCCTCGCGGCCGAGCATCTGCCGCACCGCAGGGAGGGCGGCCTGCACGGTGACCAGCTCCTGGTCCCGGTAGGCATAGCCGCCGCCCGAGGAATCGACACCGAAGCGGATGTCGGCCCACGGGCCTTGCGGATCGACGATCTCGGACTCGGGATCCTCGTCGTCGACGGGCTCGTCGGGTACGTCCTCCGAAGCCATGGGGTCTCCTGGAATGGTCGAGGGGTGGCGCCGTCAGTACCATCGAGACGCGAGCCGCGCCCTGGATACCACACGGGAGATGTGACGGGTGGCAGATCCCCTGGCTGAAGCGCTCGACGCACTGGAGCACGTGCAGAGCGATCCGCGCCGCACCCGTGACGTCGCTGTGCGGCTGCTGAACGCCGGCGCCGAGGGTGAACCGCGGGTCGTGGCGCTGTGGGCGCTGGGCCGGGCTCAGCACGAGCTCGACGATGTGGGCGCGGCCGTCGGCACGTTGGGCGAGGCGGCGGACGCGGCGGCCACCCTCGGGCTGTGGGAGCGCGAGGCGCAGATCCGCATGAGCCGGTCGGTGTGCCTCCTGGCCGACGGCGACACCCCTGGTGCGCTGCGCGAGCTCGACCAGGCCGAGCCGGCGCTGGAAGGCAACGACAAGGCGCGCGCCGTCATGCAGCGGGGCCTCGTCCTCTACCACCTCGGCCGTCTCGCCGAAGCGTTGCGCGACTTCGACCTCGCGCTGCCCGTCACCCAACAGGGCGACGACCGCTTGGCCGAGGCACGGTTGCTCGCCAACCGCGGCGTCGTGCGCGTCTTCCTCGGCGACCTCGACGGCGGTGAGGCCGACCAGCTCCGTGTGCAGCAGCTCGCCGAGCAGCTCGGCCAGCACCTGCTCGCCGCCGGCGCCCTCCACAACCTCGGCTTCCTGAACGGCCGGCGCGGCGACATCCCGTCGGCGTTGGAATGGCTCGAGCGGGCCGAGCAGGCGTACCGGGCGCTGGGTGC
>DASXAI010000215.1:0-2681 GCA_036406775.1 Acidimicrobiales bacterium | reverse complement strand
CACGGTGCACCACCCGGCCGTGCTGTCGGCCCGGCGGGCCCGCATGGACGGCTTCGCCCGCAGCTGGGGCGGCGGTCCCCACGCCCGGTCCATCGCGTTCGGTGTGGCGGGCATGCTCGAGGCGGCGACACTCGACTGGCTCGACAGCGGCGGGGGCGACGACGACGAGCTCGCCGAGCTGCTCTTCGACCTGGTGTGGACGGGGCTGTCGAGCCTCGGATCCCACGGTGTCGTCGTGCCCGACGGCCCGCAGCCCGTCGTCATCCGCACCTGACGGCGGAGCGGCCCCTCGCTACAGGTCGATCTCGGTCGCGTGCGCGTCCGGGTCGCCGGCGAAGCGGCCGACGACGATCCGGTGCGGCCCCGCGGGTGGCCGCCAGGCCTTCCGCGCACCGTCGCGGACGGCGAGGAGGCGCATCGGCACCTCGATCTCGAAGCGGGCCGTGTTGCCGGCGGCGACCTCGACCCGCCTGAAGCCGACCAGTCGTCGCGGTGCGTCGGCCGCAGGGAGCTCGGCGTACACCTGCACGACGTCGGCGCCGTCGCGGTCCCCCGTGTTGCGGACGGCGCCCGCCACGGCGATGTGGTCGCCGGCCAGCTCCGCGAGGACGTCCCCGAGGGCGAAGGTCGTGTACGACAGGCCGAAGCCGAACGGGTAGGCGGGAGCGGTCTGTTCGTGCAGGAAGCGCCACCAGCCGTGCCAGCGGTCGTAGGTGAAGCGGGTGGCGCTGCGGTCGAAGGCCGGGAGGTCGGCTTCGTCGACGGGCACGCTGAAGGGCAGGCGAGCCGAGGGGTTCGCGTCGCCGGTGAGGACGTCGACGAGGCCGGGCCCCGCTTCGGCGCCGCCGTACCAGGCCTGGACGACGGCGGGCACGGCGTCGTCCCACTCGGAGGTGATGACCGCGCTGCCGGCCTGCATGACGACGACGGTGCGAGGGTTGGCCGCGGCGACGGCGCGGATCAGCGCCACGTCGTCGGGCGCGAGGCGGAGCGAGGTGCGGTCGCCGCCCAGGCTGAACGAGCGGGGCCGGGTGGTGAGCCGCTCGGGCTTGGTGATCGGCGGCAGCTGCGACAGCTGTGCTTGGAAGAGGTCGACGACGTCGTCCTCGTCGCCCGGCGGGAACAAGGATCCCAGAGCCGGATCGGTCTCGCCGATGTACTCCCCCTCGTCGCGGTAGGTGTAGCCGACCACCACGACGGCCACGTCGGCGGCACCGGCTGTGGCGGCCGCGTGCTCGTGGTCCACACCGTCGTCGAAGACGACGTCGATCGCCGCCTCGCGGAAGCCATCGAGCAGCGTGCGGCACGCCAGGTCCCACACGTCGCTGGAGCCGCCGTCGCCGATGTTCACGGTGTCCGCGAGGCGGCCCACGAGGGCGACGCGGCGGCCGGGTTCGAACGGCAACACCGGAGCGCCGTCGACCGGTTCGTTGCGGAGCAGGAGCACCGAGCGGGCGGCGACCTCGCGGGCCAGCGCGCGATGGTCGGGGTGACCGAGGGTGCCGGGCGGGGGGGCCGGCGCGGAGAGGACCGCATCGAAGCGCAGCAGCGTGGACACCAGGTTCACCACGCAGCGGTCGATGTCGTCCCACGTCACCTCGCCGCGCTCGATGGCGGCGGGCAGGTGCTGCTGGCGCACCATCCGGTAGGGCATCTCGACGTCGAGGCCGGCGGTGACCGATCGGCCCGCGTCGCGGAGCCCGAAGATCCAGTCGCTGATGACGAAACCTTCGAAACCCCATTCGCCCCGCAACACGTCGGTGAGCAGCCCGCGGTTCTGACCGCACCAGTCGCCGTTGACGCTGTTGTACGCCGACATCACCGACGCCACGCCCTCGTCGACCACCCGGCGGAAGTGCGCGAGGTAGACCTCGTGGAGGGCGGCGTCGTCGATCTGGATGTCAACTCGGAACCGCGCGTTCTCCATCGAGTTGCACGCGAAGTGCTTCACGCAGGCCATGACGTGGCGCTGCAGCCCTCGGGTGAACGCGGCGCCGAGCTCGCCGACGTGGTGGGGATCCTCGCCGTAGGTCTCCTGGGCTCGACCCCAGGCCGGGTGCCGGAGCAGGTTGATGCAGACCGCGCCGGTGAGGTTGGCGCCGGCGGCGCGCAGCTCGTGGCCGATCGCGTCGCCGACGCGCTCCTCGAGGCCGGGATCCCAGGTCGCCCCGCGAGCCATCGACACGGGAAAGGCGGTGGCGTTGCCGACGACGGCACCGCGGGGGCCGTCGGAGAACCGGATGCCGGGGAACCCCACCCGGTCGAGCTCGGCGGCGACGAAGGGCGCCATGTGGTACCCGTCGGCGCCGAGGAACTTGAGACCTGCCCACGTCGGTGCGTCACCGTCGAGGCACCAGAGCTTCTCGTCCGTGGTGAGGGTGCCGACGAGCTCAGCAGCCACGTCTCGGGCCGACCGGCCCTCCGCGACGGCGTCCCGAGCCTCGGCGAAGGTCGTGATGGCGCTCATCGGTATGACATCGGTAGGTCCTCTACCTATGTGGGCAGCGCGGTGGTGACGGTGCGCCAGCAGTACCAGGCCGCGAGCGTGCGGTACGGGCGCAGGTGCTCGCCGGCGGCCATGAGCTCCTTCGGCGCCGGCAGCTCGTCCAGTCCGTACGCCTTGGCCCACCCGGCCCGCACGCCGTAGTCGGTCACGGGCCACACGTCGAGACGGCCGAGCG
>DASXAI010000214.1:0-13243 GCA_036406775.1 Acidimicrobiales bacterium | reverse complement strand
GTCTGCTGCGCGAACGTTTCGAGCGGCTGGCCGCCGCCGGTGCCGTGGCCGGGCGCACGGTGGAGGACGCCATGGGTCAGTTCAACGCTCTGTGCGAGGGGCTGGCGACAGTCGAGCTGCGCAACCCGCGGGCTCTGGGCGATGATCCGGAAGGCGCCTGGCGCCGGGCCATCGCGACGCTTCTCCGCGGGCTCGCAGTCGCGCCGTGAGCGACGGATTCCCACCGGGGTTCTTCACGCGGCTCGATCCGTCGCCCGATCCCGAGTTCTACTCGTGGCCGCGGCTCGTCACCCACATCGACGACGACGCCATCGCCGCCGTCGGCACCCTGTACGACGAGCTCGGGCTGACGGGACGCGTCCTCGACCTGATGGGCTCGTGGGTCTCACACTTCCGGCGCCCACCAGCGCACCTCACGGTGCTCGGGATGAACGCCGACGAGCTCGCCGCCAACCCGGCGGCGACGGCCACCGCCGTCCATGATCTGAACGCCGACCCGCACCTGCCGTTCGACGACGACGCGTTCGACGCGGCCGTGTGTTGCGTGTCGGTCGACTACCTCACCGACCCGATCGCCGTCTTCACCGACGTGGCGCGCGTCGTGCGCCCGGATGGCGTCTTCGCGTGCACGTTCTCGAACCGCTGTTTTCCGACCCGCGCGATCCGCGGGTGGTTGGCGGCCTCCGACGAACAGCGGTGTGCCATCGTGGCCGAGTACTTCCGGCGGGCCGGTCGATGGAGCACACCCGTCGTCCAGCGCCGCACGCCACCGGACTGGCGCGGTGACCCGTTGTTCGCGGTCTGGGCCCACCGCGACGAGTAGTGGCTAGCGTCCGGGCGATGCGCGTGGACGTGCTGCTCGACCCGTTCGGCGCGCGCTGGGCCGACGTGCGCGAGGGCGCCGAGGCGGCGGCGGCCGCTGGGTTCGACGGCGTCTGGCTGTACGACCATCTGGCCGGCTCGGTGCACCGGGCCCCACGCGTGCTGGAGTGCTGGACGGCGCTGACCGCCATCGCCGCCTCGGTGCCAGAGATCGCCATCGGGCCGCTCGTCTTGAACGTGGCGAATCGGGACGCAGGCACGCTCGCGGTGATGGCGGCCACGCTGCAGGACGTCAGCGCAGGCCGGTTGCTGCTCGGCATCGGCGCCGGCGGCGGGGCCGGAACCCCGTACGCCGCCGAGCAGCGCGCCCTGGGCCGCACCGTCGGGTCCGATTCGGTCCGGCGTCAGGCTGTCGAGGCCACGATCGCGAAGCTGCGCGCCGTCTGGTCGGGCGCCGTCGAAGGTGCCTCCGGCTTTCCGACGCCCGAGCCCCTGCCACCCATCATCGTGGGTGCGTTCGGTCCGAAGATGGCCGAGTTGGCGGGCCGGTTGGCCGACGGCGTCAACTTGCCAGGCGGTCCCGCCCTGGGGCGGTTGCTCGATGTGGCGCGTGAGGCGCGAGCGCGGGCCGGCCGCGATCCCGACGAGTTCCTCGTGACGGCATCGGGGCCGCCGTCGCCCCGATTCGAAGACATCGGCGTCGATCGAGCGATCGTGTTCGTCGGGCCGCCGTACGTCGACGGCGTGCGCCGAGCCCGCAGTGCGCTGGGGTGATGTCCGACGGCCACTAGCTTGGCAACGTGAGGCGTGCGGGCAGCTGGATCCTCGTCGTGCTCGCGGGCGTCCTCTTGTTCGTCACGGTGCTGGCCAGCTGGGCCCGCAACACCGTCTTCGACAGCCCGACGTTCAGCAAGCGGGCCGTCGAGCTGCTCGACTCGCAGGCGGTCCGGCGAGAACTCGCCCAGCGCCTCACCGAGCAGCTGATCCGCTCGGGCAACCAGCAGGCGATCAGCTTCCGGCCCGCCTACCAGCTCGCCATCGAAGCCGCCGTCGACACCGACACCTTCCGGTCGATCTTCCGCACCGCCATTCGCCGCACCCACGAGGCGATCCTCGCCGGGACCGGCGGATCAGCCGGACTCGACCTGGCCGACTCGGTGGCCATCATCACGAGCACCCTGCAGCTACCGGGCAACGCCGCACCCAGCAACGCGCCCAGCGGCGGCCTCAACAACAGCCTCACCGACATCACCGAACGGCTCGGGAGCCTCGGCGTGTGGGACCTGGACGACACCATCTCGTCCATCTCGCTGATCGCCTTCGTCGGCATGATCGCCGCCGCCGGCGGCGCCATCGCCCTCGGCACCGACCGCCGCCGCATCGTCCGGCGACTGGGGTGGACGGTGGTCGTCGTCGGCCTCCTCCTCGTGGGCGCGCTGCAGGCGCTCCAGTGGTGGGTGGGCCGCAACATCAGCGACTCGTCGCTGCGAAACGCCGTCGACGGCGCCGTCGCCCACGCCACCCAGGACCTCCACACGGCCGGGCTGTGGCTGGCGGCGTACGGCGTGGTGATCGCGGCGGCCGCCTCGGCGACCGGTCGGTCCTACACACCGATCGAGGTCGGCCGCCGAGTGCGGGGCTGGGTCGAACGGCGGCGGGCCAACACGTGGGGCACGGTGCTGATCGGCGTGTTGGCGATCCTCATCGGCATCGTGTTCGTGCAGGAGCCACTCGGCAACCTCGAGCTCCTCATCATCCTGGGGGGACTGTGGCTGAGCTACCTCGGCGTGTGCGAGTTGCTCCGCGTCGTGCGCAAGGTCGCGGCGCCGGCCGGTCGCCAGTGGCGCTGGCGGCGCGTCGCCGCCGTCGCCGCTGTCGTCGTCGTCCTCGGTGCCCTCATCACTGCCGGCTTGGTCGTCTCGACGCGGCGAGCCGCCACCCGCGCCAACGCCGTCGGCGAGGTCCGCTGCAACGGCGACGCCGCCTTGTGCGACCTCACGCTCGACAAGGCCATCTTCCCGGGCACCCACAACTCGATGTCGTCGTCGCTGTATCCCGGCTGGCTCTTCGGCGAGCAGATCGACACCATCAAGGGGCAGCTGGACGCCGGCGTCCGGGCTCTGCTCATCGACACGCACTACGGCGTGCCGTCGACCTCCCGGCTCCCCGGCTCCGACACGCCGGTCGTGCTCACCGATCGGGCCGCCGAACTCAAGGCGCCGCCCGGTGACGACATCGACCCGGCGGTGGCCGAACGCGCCGCCCGGTTGGCCTCACGCGCCCCCCGCGCCGCGGACGCCCGCCGCGACATCTACCTCTGCCACAACTACTGCGAGCTCGGTGCCGTGCCGTTCTCGAGCGTGCTCGCCGACCTGAAGACGTTCATCGACACCCATCCCGACGACGTCGTCATCGTCGACATCCAGGACGCCACCACGCCCGCCGACACCGCCGCCGCCTTCCGGGCGGCCGGCCTGGAGGACCGCATCGCCACGCTCGTGAAGGGCGAGCCGTTGCCGACGCTGGGCGAGCTGATCGACGCCCGGCGCACGCTTCTCGTGTTCGCCGAACAGGGCGGCGAGGGCGCACCGCCCTGGTACCAGAAGACGTACGACTGGTTCCAGGAGACGCCGTACTCGTTCGCCTCGGCCGACGACTTCTCGTGCCAGCCCAACCGAGGCGCCCCTGATGCACCCCTGTTCCTGCTGAACCACTGGCTGACGACATCACCTCCGGATCCGGGCGACGCCGGAAAGGTCAACGCGGCCGGGGTCCTCGACAGCCGCATCGAGACGTGCATCGCGCAACGCGGGCTCGTACCGACGATCGTGGCCGTCGACTTCTCGGAGAAGGGCGGCTTCGTCAACACGCTGCGGAAGATCAACGCTGCGTCCGTGCGCGAGGTCCGAGGCGCCCGCGAGAAGCTGGCCGGGACGGCGTCGTCGTCACCGCGGCCCACCGGTGTCATCGAAACGGTCCCCACCACGGTCCCCGGTGCGCCCCCAACAACGGCGGCACCGGACGCCACGACCGCGCCACCGGTCCCGCCGGGGAGCGAGATCACGTCGCTGACGGGCGGCGACCCGGCCGTCTTCTGCCCGGCCGTCGTGCCGTCGTTGCGGACCATCCTGGCGTGGGCCGAGACCATCCTCGGTGAAGGGCCATCCGACGCCGGTCTGGCCGACTTCGCTTACGCGCCCGTGCTGTCACGCGTCATGGACGCCTGGGTCGCGTCGGCGCCCGACGAGCTGGCGGCCAAGGCGGAGCCGCTCCACGCCCGGGCGAAGGCCGCCGCAGCCGCGCTGACCAACCTCGGCGTCAAACCCGCCGAACTCCAGCAGCTCGCCGACCAGGCGGCTGCCCTGCTCGCCTCGCCCGACTCGCCCGACGGGGTCACGGTCGCGCTCGACGTCCTGCCCAAGCTCGAGGAGCTCGTCCCCGAGGACCGGCTGCGGGCCGCTGGCCTCGTGTTCACGGCCGGGCAGCCCGACCCGTCCACGGTCCTCGACCTCGGCACCGTCTCCGACAACACGGCCCAGGACGCCAGATGGAGCAACTGCCTCAACGTCGTCGCCCGCATCTGACGTGAGCCACGGGACCGGGTATCCCGGCCGGATCCTCCGCATCCGGCAGTAGGGTCGACAGATACCCGTGCCGGGTGTGTGAACAGGGAGACCGTCGTGGAGCATCGGCCGTTGGGACGTACCGGGCTGCAGGTCACGCCCCTGTGCCTCGGGGCGATGATGTTCGGCGCGTGGGGCAACCCTGATCACGACGACGCCGTCGCCATCATCCACGCCGCCCTCGACGCGGGCATCAACTTCATCGACACCGCCGACGTCTACTCGGCGGGCGAGTCGGAGGACATCGTCGGCAAGGCGCTCATCGGCCGGCGTGACGACGTGGTGCTGGCCACCAAGGTCCACGGCACGATGGGCAAGGACCCCAACATGAGCGGCAACTCCCGCCGCTGGATCATCCGCGAGTGCGAGGCGAGCCTGCGTCGCCTGCAGACCGACTACATCGACCTGTACCAGATCCACCGGCCGTCGCCCGACACCGACATCGACGAGACGCTCGGCGCCCTCAGCGACCTCGTGCACCAAGGCAAGGTCCGGTACCTCGGCAGCTCCACGTTCCCGCCATCGGCCATCGTCGAAGCCCAATGGGTGGCCGAGCGCCGGGGACGGGAGCGGTTCGTGTGCGAGCAGCCGCCGTATTCGATGCTCGTGCGCGGCGTCGAGGCCGACGTGCTGCCGACGTGCGAGCAGTACGGGATGGGCGTCATCCCCTGGAGTCCCCTCGCCGGCGGTTGGCTCTCGGGCAAGTGGCGGCGCGGCGGATCCGACCTCACCAGCCGGCGCGCGGCCCGCATCCCCGATCGCTACGACCTGTCGCTCGCGGCCAACCAGCGCAAGCTGGAGGCGGCCGACGCCCTCGCGGTCGTGGCCGACAAGGCGGGCATCAGCCTCGTGCACCTGGCGGTGGCGTTCGTGCTCAACCACCCGGCCGTGACGGCAGCCATCATCGGGCCCCGCACGATGGAGCAGCTCACCAGCCAGCTGGGCGCCGTCGACGTGGTGCTCGACGACGACCTGCTCGACCAGGTCGACGAGATCGTGCCGCCGGGCACCAACTTCAGCTTCGCCGACGCCGGTTACGCGCCACCGTCGATCGCCCAGCCGGAGCGGCGGCGGCGGGCGCGTCGACCGGCCTGACCTGCGCCTTCGGAATCCGTGTATCGCGTGGTCGGCACCGGGTTCGTGAAATGGCAGATGGTGCCCGGCCCGTGAACGACGTCTCCCTGCCCGACCGGCGCGCCTTCGTGGGCCGAGCCGACGAGCTGGCCCGGCTCGAGCGGGTGCTGGATCGAGCCCGGCGCGGCCACCGCGCCGTCGCCCTGGTGGGCGGGGAGGCCGGCATCGGCAAGACCCGGCTCGTCACCGAACTGGGCCGGCGCGCCGCCGCCGCCGGCACCCTCGTGCTCGTCGGCGGCTGCCTCGATCTCGACGACGGCGGCATCCCCTACGCGCCCGTGGTGGAGGCGCTGCGTCCACTCCTCCACCTGGTCGAGGACGACCAGAGCGACCACATCGGCCTCACGATGCGGCGGGCCTTGGAGCGGGCCGGCGCCGGCCAGGCGGTGCTGCTCGTGGTGGAGGACGTGCACTGGGCCGACCGCTCGACTCGCGACCTCATCGCCTACCTGGCCACCGCCGGCCCGGACCTGCCCTTGGCCCTCGTGGCCACGTACCGGAGCGACGATCTGCACACCGGTCACCCGTTGCGCCGCTTCCGAGCCGAGCTCGAGCGCCAGCCCCACGTCGTCCACGTCCGCCTGGCTCGCTTCGGGCGGGCCGACGTGGCCCAGCTCCTCACCATCGTGCTCGGCCGCACACCGGCGCCCGAGGTCGTCGACGCCATCTTCCGGCGGTCGGAGGGCAATCCGTTCTTCGTCGAGGAGCTCGCGGTGGCGGGCCAGGGGCTCGCCGGCGACGAGCTGCCGCCCCTGCTCCGAGACGTCCTCACCAGCCGGGTCGAACAACTGGCGCCGGCGACGCAGTCGGTGCTGCGCGTCGCCGCCGTCGGGGGCCGCCGCATCGACCACGACCGGCTGGCGGCGGTGGCCGGCCTCGACGACGCCGCCCTGGCCGACGCCGTCCGGGAGGCCCAGGCGGCCAACGTGATCACCGTCGATCCGACGCGCCGGCGCTACGAGTTCCGCCACGCCCTGCTGCACGAGGCGGTGTACGCCGACGTGCTGCCGGGCGAGCGCAGCCGGTACCACGTCCGCTACGCCGAACTCATCGAGGCCGGCGCCGGACCCCGCCGGATCGAGGACTGGGCCGAGCTGGCCCACCACTGGCGCGTCGCCGGCCAGCCCGAGCCCGCCCTCGGAGCCACGGTCGAGGCGGCCCTGGCCGCGGACGCCAGCTATGCCCCGCCCGAGGCCTATCAGTACTACGAGCTCGCCCTCCAGCTGTGGGCCGCCCTCGACGAGCCGCCCAAGGCGGCCCTCGACTACGACGACCTGCTCCTGCGCACCGCCGACGCCGCCAGCCGCACGGGTGCGTTCGGGCGAGCCGTCGAGCTCACCACCGCCGCCATCGAGCGGATCGACCCCGATCTCGACCCCACGACGGCCGGGCTCCTGCACGAGCGCCGGGCCTGGTTCCTCTGGCGCACGGGCCTACGGGCCGAGGCGCTCGAGGAGTACAGCATCGCCGTGCGGCTGGTGCCGGCGAGACCGGCCAGCATGCCCCGCGCCCGCGTGCTGGCCGCCTACGCCGACGCCCTCGAGCGGCGCAGCCGCTACGCCGAGGCCTGCGACGTCGCCACCGACGCCATCGAGATCGCCCTCGACGTGGGATCGACGTTCGACGAGGGCCACGCTCGCCACATCTTCGGGCTCGCCCTGGCCGCCCTTGGCCAGACCGACGCCGGCATCGTCGAGCTGCACCGGGCTCGCGTCCTGGCCGAACGCAACGGCGACGTGGCCGACGTCGCCGGCACGTACGTCCACCTCTGGCGGGTGCTGTGCGAGCAGGGGCGGGCCGACGAGATGGTGCGCCTCGCCGCCGACGCCGCCGACTTCTGCCGGGCCGCCGACCTCACCGTGGCCGCCATCCTGCTCGACTGCCTGGGCGCCGCCTTCCTCCTCCAACTCGGCCGGTGGGACCAGGCTGAGGCTCGCCTGCAGCACGCCGACCACAGCGGCGTCACGGCGGCGGTGTGGAACCTGATGCGGGGCCTGCTGGCGATGGAGCGGGGCGACCTCGACGCGGCACGCGAGCACCTCGAGACGACCCGCTACCTGAGTGCGCAGATCTACGACGGACGTATCAACGGGCTCCTCTACCGGGGCCTGGCCGAACACGCCCTCTGGCGGGGGCGACCCGAGGAGGCGCTGGACACCGTCGTCAGCGGCCTCGCCCTCACCGGTGACGAGGAGCTCCAGGCCCGCCTCGTGGCCCTCGGCTTCCGGGCCTCGGCCGACATGGCCGAGCGGCAGCGGGCCGTCGGGGCCGCCACGGTGGCGCCGACGCCGGCGGAGCTGGTCGAGGCATTGGCGCGGCTCACCGAGGAGGCCGACGCCCGCCAGGCCCCGTGGGCCTCGGAGACGCGGGCGGCCCGGGCCACCAGCGAGGCCGAGCAGAGCCGGCGGGCGGGCGAACCCGAGCCCGAGCGCTGGGCCGACGCCATGCGCCGCTGGGACGAGTTGGGCTTCCCGTCCCCGGCGGCCTACGCCCGCTGGCGCCTGGCCGAGGCCACGCTGGCCGCCGGTCGCCGCTCGGACGCCCTGCCGCTCTGGCGGGAGGCCCACGCCGCCGCCACCACCCTCGGCGCCGGCGCCCTCGTGCACGCCATCGAGGGCGCCGCTCGGCGATCAGCCGTCCCGCTCACCGAGGCGCCCGACGACTCGGCGCCGTACGGCCTCACCGCCCGCGAGCTCGAGGTGCTGATGCTCGTCGCCGCCGGCCACACCAACCGCCAGATCGGCGAGACCCTGTTCATCAGCGAGAAGACGGCCAGCGTGCACGTGTCGCACATCCTGGCCAAGCTCGACGCCTCCAGCCGGGCCCAAGCCGCCGCCGTGGCGTCTCGACTGGGCCTCGCCGGACGGGCGTGAGCCGCCCGTCACGCGGCTGAGACGCAGGTCACGGGCGCAGACGCCCAATAGGGCATCCTCCCACTATCGACCCGGCACCCCTTACCTTCAGGGTGTACGACGTGTCCGTAGCTGCACCCCCCCTGCTGTCCCGCGTCGCCCGAGGGGACGACGGCGCCATGACCCAGCTCGTGCGCACCTTCTCCCCGCTGATCCACGACATCGCCCGCCGTCACCGGAGCACCGGCAGCTCGGGTGACGATCTCGTCCAGGAGACCATGATGCGCCTGTGGCGCTCCGCTGGCCGCTTCGATCCCCAGCGGGGCAACGAGACCGGCTTCGTCGCCGCCGTCGCCCGCAACGCCGCCATCGATATGTCCCGCCGTCGCGCCACCCGCACGTCGATCCCGCTGGCCGAGCCGGAGGACCTCGTCCCGCCCGTCGCGTCGCCCAGCGAGGGCGTGGTCACGTCCGTCACGGTCCGCGACGCCCTCGCCACCCTGCCTCCCGCCCAGCGTGACCTCCTGCGCCTCGCCTACTTCGAGCACCTCACCCAGCCCGAGATCGCCGAGCGCCTCGGCATCCCCGTCGGCACGGTGAAGAGCCGCACCTTCCAGGCGCTGCGGGCGCTGCGGGCCGTCCTGAAAGATTGACCGGGAAGTTGAACCGCACATCGCCCGGGCGGGCGGTCTGCGGTTCAAGTTCGTCGGCAGCCAGGCTCGGTAGGGTCGCCCGCCGTGACGATGGACGACGTCGACCGCCGGGTCCGGGAGGTGCTGGCCGGACTGGGGCCGCCCTACGAGCTCGTGGAGTGTGACCCGGCGCTGGCCGACACGGTGAACTTCTGCGCCGCCTACGGCTACTCGATGGATGAGTCGGCCAACTGCATCCTGGTCCAGGGCAAGGTCGAGCCGCCCCGGCTGGCGGCGTGCGTGGTGTTGGCCTCGACCCGCCTCGACGTCAATCGCACCGTGCGGACGCGGCTCGGTGTGAAGAAGGCGTCGTTCGCAGGCCCCGACACCACAGTCGCAGCCACGGGCATGGCCATCGGGGGCGTGACGCCGTTCGCCCTGCCGCCCGGACTCCCCGTGTGGGTCGACAGCCGCGTGATGGCACTTCCCCGCGTGGTGCTGGGCGGGGGCAGCCGCAGCTGGAAGGTCGTCGGGCCGCCGGACCTGCTGACGGCCCTGCCCGACGTGGAGGTGGTCGACGGCCTGGCCGTGGCCGTCCCGGAGCCGTCAGTGTGACGAGTCGGGCTTGTCCACCGGGAGCTCGGCCGGCACCGGCGTCTCGCCCAGCCCGTTCTTGAACTCCCGCTGGGCCTGACCGAGTGACCGGGCCAGCTTGGGCAGCTGGGAAGCCCCGAACACGAGGACGACGATCGCCAGCACGATGATGAGCTCCGGGCCTTCGAGGAATGCGAACATGCCAGGAGTACGGAGCGGTGCCGCCGCCAGATCAGTCGAGACCGGCGAGCCAGCCCCCGACGACGGCGGTGAAGCGCTCGGGTTCGTCGATGAACGGCATGTGGCCGCTCGCCTCGAAGACCTCGAGCCGGGCACCCGGGATCCGAGTGGCGATCCGCACCGACTGCGGCAGCGACGTGAAGATGTCGTGGCGCCCGCCGATTACCAGGACGGGGCAACGGATCGCGCCCAGCCGGTCGACGGAGCTCCAGCCGGCCAGCACCGCCATCGAGTGCTGGGCCACGTCGAGTTTGGCGATGGTGCCGTGCATCGCCGCGGCGGTATCGACGGGGTCGGCCTGGTGGAGGTAGAGGGGCAGCATGAGCTCGAGCAGGCGAGGGGCGTCCGGCTGTTCGTCGGCCACCTTCAGCATGGCCTCGAAGAGCTCGGGCGGCGGGGGCGGTCCCTGGTCGTCGGCGGACTCGCCCGTGCCCAGTTGGCCGGGCGTGGTATCGACGAGCGCGAGGGCGCGGACCCGCCCGGGATGGCGCAGCGCGAGCTCCTGCGCGATGAAGCCGCCGTAGGAGTGGCCGAGGACGACGGCGCGGTCATGACCCAAATGCGAGAGCAGCGCGGCGGCGTCGTCGGCCAGTTGCTCCATCGTCATCGTCTCGAGCGACGGGGACGAGGAACGCCCGTTGCAGCGATGGTCGTAGTAAATGAGCTCGACGCGGTCGGCGAGGGCGTCGAGCCAGGGGCGGTACATCAGGTGGTCGGCACCCAGGCCACCGTGCATCACGAGGCAAGGCGGCCCGGTCCCGACCTCGACGTGGAAGAGCTCGACGCCGTCGAGCGCAGCGATGGTCATGGCAGGCGATTGGCGGCGGCCAGCGTGCCGAGCCACGTCGCACTCGGCTTGGGCGTGCGCGCCATCGTGGCTCGGTCGACGGCGACGAGGCCGAACGTGGGCCGATAGCCGAAGAGCCATTCGAAGTTGTCGAGCATCGACCAGTGCACGTAGCCGCGCACGTCGATGCCGTCGCGGACGCATGCGCCGAGCGCACCCAACGCCCGGCGCGTGTACTCGATGCGCCGGCTGTCGTCGTCGGTACCGATGCCGTTCTCCGTGACGAGCACGGGCGCGCCGTTCGTCATCTCCCACGCCCGGAGGATCGTGGCACCGAGCGCCTCGGGATAGAACTCGTACCCCATCTGCGTCGTCTCGGCGCCGGACGGTGGCCCGAGCTCGCCGTCGGGACCGAACCGATGGCGGGTGTAGGTCTGCACGCCGATGAAGTCGTCGCCGCGAGCCGCGTCGAGAAAGACGTCCTCCATCACGTTCCTGACCCGATCGCGGCGAGCCTCGCCGCCGGGCTCGACGACCTGGTAGTCGCCCATCGACAGCGTCAGCCCGACCGGGAAGTCGCCGCGCCCGCCCTTGATGGCCGCCGCCGCCTTCTGATGGGCAGCGATGAACACGTCGATGGCCCGGCGGCGCAACTCGGGACTCTGGCCGCCGGGCGGGAAGGCGCCGCTGCGATACCCGTGCATGGCCACGATGTTCGGCTCGTTGATCGTGCACGCCCACCCGACGAGATCGCCGAGGTGCTGCGTCACCTGCTCGGCGTAGCGCGTGAAGCGGTCGGCGGTGGCCGGTTCGGCCCAGCCGCCGGCGGCCGCGACCCAGCGCGGCGTCGTGAAGTGGTGATAGGTGACGATCGGCGTGACGCCGTGCTCATGGCACGCGGCGCACACCCGGCGGTAGTGGTCGAGGGCGACGGCCGACCACGTGTCGTCCTCGGGCTCGATGCGGGCCCACTCGACGCTGAAGCGGTAGGCGTTGAAACCGAAGCCCGCAAGCATGGCGATGTCGGCCTCGTACCGGTTCCACTGGTCGACGGCGTCGCCGCTCGGCTCGACGCAGAGCGTCGCCGGGTCGTGCTCCCACTCCCACCAGTCGCAGTTCCAGTTGTTCCCCTCGACCTGGTGGGCGGCCGTCGCCGTCCCCCACACGAAGCCCTCCGGCAGCGTGGTCACGGCCGGACGATACGTCCGCCCGCCTCCTCCCCGTTTCACGCTTGTCCAAGAACCGCAGAGGTTCCTCACCGAGCGTGAAACGGGATGCTAGGTTCGAACGAGTGTTCGACACCTATACCGAGGACCAAGCGGCGGCGGTCGACCACGGCGACGGCCCGCTGCTGGTGTTCGCCGGCGCCGGCAGCGGCAAGACGCGCACCCTGGCCGGACGGGTCGGCCGACTGCTCGAGCGGGGCGTGCCGCCCGAGCGGATCTGCCTGCTGACGTTCAGCCGCCGGGCCGCGGCCGAGATGCTCGGGCGCGTCGGGCCGGTCGCCAGTCGGGTGTGGGGTGGCACGTTCCACGCCGTCGCCAACCGCATGCTGCGCCGGCACGGCCGGCTGGTGGGGCTCGACCCGTCGTTCACGGTGGCCGACGCCGCCGATGCCGTCGACCTGCTCGCCCTGGTGCGCGCCGACCTCGGGCTGGCGGCCGAGGCGCGGCCCGGGGGCCGCCGCTTCCCGTCGGCCGACACCATGGCCGCCATCGCGAGCCGCGTCGTCAACGCCCAGGAGCGCCTGCCCGACGTCGTGTCGACCCGGTTCCCGTGGTGCCGTGACGACGTCGACGGCGTGCGGGAGTGCCTCGTCGCCTACACGGCGCGCAAACGAAGCCAGCACGTGCTCGACCTCGACGACCTCCTGCTGTTCTGGCAGGCGCTGGCCCGCTCACCCGAGGGCGCCGGTGTGACGGCCCAGGCGTTCGACCACGTGCTGGTGGACGAGTACCAGGACACCAACGCCCTCCAGGCCGACATCCTCGACGCCCTGCGCCCGGGTGGACGCGGCCTCACCGTCGTCGGCGACGACGCCCAGGCGATCTACGGCTTCCGGGCTGCCACGCCGCGCAACATCCTCGATTTCGAGCGGCGCTATCCCGGCACCACGGTCGTGCGCCTGGCCGACAACCACCGGTCGACGCCGCCCATCGTCGCCGTCGCCAACGCCGTCATGTCGGCGGCGGCGCCCGGGCACTGGTCCGGCACGCGGGTGCGACCCGTCCGCACCGGCCGGCGCCGACCGCTGTTGCGGACGTGCGCCGACGAGGCCACGCAGGCCACGGCGGTGTGCGACAGCGTGCTGGCGTTCCGCGACCAGGACGTCGCCCTGCGCCGTCAGGCCGTGCTGTTCCGCGCGTCCTGGCATGCCGACCTGCTCGAGCTCGAGTTGTCGCGGCGCAACGTCCCCTACGTGAAGTACGGCGGGCTGCGCTTCCTCGAGGCCGCCCACGTGAAGGATCTGCTGGCGCTGTTGCGCCTGCTCGACAACCCGTGGGACGAGCTGGCGTGGAG
The DNA here is from genome assembly GCA_036406775.1 of Acidimicrobiales bacterium. Lineage (GTDB taxonomy): Bacteria > Actinomycetota > Acidimicrobiia > Acidimicrobiales > Ilumatobacteraceae > DASXAI01. The sequence continues at coordinate 39 of DASXAI010000214.1, read as the reverse complement.
CCGCACGCTCCGGCTGCTCGACGGCGTGGGTCCGGTCAC
>DASXAI010000213.1:0-2463 GCA_036406775.1 Acidimicrobiales bacterium | reverse complement strand
TCTGCGTGGCCCTGGCCCGCAAGCACAACGTCCCCGTGCGGTGGAACGAGGAGCGCACCGAGAACGCGCAGGCCACGATCCAGGGCCGGGGCCAGATCCAGGACATCGAGCTGGCCGCCGACGAGAACGGCAAGCTCACGGCCATCCGCGTCCGGCTCGCCGCTGACATGGGCGCCTATCTGCAGCTCGTGACGCCTGGGATCCCGCTCCTCGGCGCCTTCCTTTACGCCGGCGTGTACGACCTGCCAGCCGCGTACGACTTCAGCTGCACCGGCGTCTTCACCAACATGACGCCCACCGACGCCTACCGCGGCGCCGGGCGACCGGAGGCCACGTACGCCATCGAGCGGGCCATGGACGCCCTTGCGGCCGAGATGGGCATCGATCCGCTCGACCTGCGCAAGCGGAACTACGTCGGCAAGGACCAGTTCCCCTACACGGCGTTCAGCGGGCTCGTCTACGACTCTGCCGACCACCTCGCCGCTGCGAGCCGGGCGGCAGAGCTCGCCGGCTACGACGACATCCGGGCCAAGCAGCAGACCCAGAACGTTGAAGGCGCAACGAAGCGGCTCGGCATCGGCGTGTCGAGCTACTTCGAGATGTGCGGGCTCGCACCCTCCCGGGTGCTCGGCTCGCTCAGCTTCGGCGCCGGCGGCTGGGAACACGCGACGGTGCGTGTGCTGCCCACCAACAAGGTGCAGGTCGTCACCGGAGCCACGCCCCACGGCCAGGGGCACGAGACCTGCTGGTCGATGATCGTCGCCGACCGGCTCGGCGTGGCACCCGAGGACGTCGACGTGCTCCACTCGGACACCGCGGTCAGCCCGCTCGGGCTTGACACGTACGGCTCCCGCTCGCTGGCCGTGGGCGGTGTCGCCATCGCCCTCGCCTGCGACCGGGTGATCGACAAGGCACGGACCATCGCCGCCCACCAGCTCGAGTGCGCCGAGGAGGACCTCGACTTCAGCGGCGGCAACTTCACGGTGCGCGGCACGCCCGACAAGTCAACGCCGCTCGCCGCGGTCGCCTTCGCCGCGTTTCTCGCCCACGACCTGCCCGAGGGCGTCGAGCCCAACCTGCAGGCCAGCGTGGACTACGACCCGCCCAACTTCTCCTGGCCGTTCGGCACGCACATGTGCGTCGTCGAGGTGGACACGGAGACCGGCGGCGTCGACGTGCTCAAGTACGTCGCCGTCGACGACTGCGGCAACCAGATCAACCCGTTGATCGTCGAAGGTCAGGTGCACGGCGGCGTGGTCCAGGGCATGGCCCAAGCGCTCTACGAGGAGGCCGTTTACGACACCGACGGCAACCTGCGCACCAGCAACCTCGCCGACTACCTCGTGCCGGCCGCCTCCGACGTGCCGGCCATCACCACCGACCACACGGTGACACCGTCCACGACGAACCCGCTCGGCGTGAAGGGCATCGGCGAAGCGGGCACCATCGGCGCCGCGCCGGCCGTGATCAACGCCGTGGTCGACGCTCTCTCGGGTCTCGGTGTCCACGACGTCCCGATGCCGGCCTCCCCACAGAACGTGTGGACGGCCATCCAGTCCGCCACCGCCGCCGGCGGAGGTCAAGAGAGGAGCACGCAGTGATCCCCGCAGCGTTCGAGTACCAGCGAGCGTCGTCGGCCGAGGAGGCCATCTCCCTCGTCGGTCAGCACGGCGACGAGGCCAAGTTCCTCGCCGGCGGTCACAGCCTGCTTCCGCTCATGAAGCTGCGGCTGGCCTCTCCGGCCGTGCTGGTGGACATCGGGCGACTCTCCGACCTGTCGTACATCCGTGACGCGGGAGATCACATCGCCGTCGGTGCGCTGACTCGTCACCGCGACGTCGAGACCTCCGATGTCCTGCACGAGCACGCGCCGCTCCTCGCCCACGCCGCGTCGCAGGTCGGTGACCCGCAGGTCCGCCACCGCGGCACGATCGGCGGCTCCATCGCCCACGCCGATCCCGCCTCGGACCTCCCCGCCACCACGCTCGCCCTCGGCGCCACGTACGTCGCGCAGGGTCCGAACGGCACGAGGGAGATCGCCGCCGCCGACTTCTTCACCGGCTTCCTCGAGTCGTCACTCGCCGCCGACGAGCTGCTGACCGAGATCCGGGTGCCGAAGATGGCCGGCGCGAAGTGGAGCTTCCAGAAGTTCAACCGCCGGGCCCAGGACTGGGCCATCGTCGGCGTGGCGGCGTGGCGCCGCAACGGTGACAGCGGGGTCGGACTGGTGAACATGGCGTCCACGCCCGTCCTGGCATCGAGCGTGAGTGCGGCTGTGGCCAGCGGGGCGTCGCCGGCCGACGCGGCCGAGCAGGCCGTGGCCGAGGCGTCACCGCAGGCCGATCTCAACGCCAGCGTGGAGTACCGCACGCATCTGGCGAAGGTGCTCGTCCGGCGCGCCCTCGAAGAGGTGAGCTAGCTACTTCGACCTGAAGAACCGGTAGGTGGTGGCGACGCGGCTGG
>DASXAI010000212.1:0-3014 GCA_036406775.1 Acidimicrobiales bacterium | reverse complement strand
GGGCGCTGCTCGGTCCCAAGGCGCGGGTGACCGCGCTGCGGGGGACGATCGTCGAGTCGGACCTCGCCCCGGTGGTGAGCGCCACCGTGCACCCGTCGTCGATCCTGCGAGGCCCGGCCGAGGACCGGGAGCGGGCGATGGCGGCGTTCGTGGCGGATCTCCGCGTCGTGGCGTCGGCCCTCGCCGGCTGAGCGCCATCACGCGGCCAGGGCGGGAGCGACCAGCAGGGGCGGGACCTGCTCGTCGGTGGCGCAGGGGCAGGGCGGCTCGAGGGCCGAGCACGACAAGTGCCACTCGTGCAGGTCATGGGACAGGCCGCACGGCTCGAGGCCGAGGCACTCGGTGGACCCGTCGGCGTGCTCGACGGACACCTCGTGGCAGTGCTCCAGGTCGGCCAGGCAGGAGGGGCAATCAGGCAGGTGGGGGAAGTCGTTGTGCTCCATGCCAGGAGTATCCGCAGGGGGTGTGACAGTCCCCGCCCCAGCGGCGGCCTTCCACTCGCTGATCAGGTCAGGGGGTTGGCCGCGACGTAGAGGGACGCGGCCACGATCGCCGCGGCCAGGGCGCCGCACAGCACCATGGGGAGGACCCGGTCGCGGCGGCGGGGGCCGAGGATGAAGAACAGCCAGCCGCAGATGAAGCCGGCGACCAACCCCCCGAGGTGGCCACCGATGGAGATGCCGCTCCCGGGCGTGAACGTGATCAGCAGGTTGATGACCAGCCACGCGCCGAGGCCCGTCTGCCAGATGTTCCAGCCCTGGGCCCGCTGGCCGACGATGGCCGCGGCCATCAGCCCGAAGATCGCCCCCGACGCCCCGCCCGCGAACGTGTTCGGCTCGAGCAGCAGCGCACCCAGGGAGCCGCCGAGCAGAGCGGTGAAGTAGAGCATCCCGAAGCGCACCTTGCCGAGGGCGGGCTCCACCATCGACCCGAGGATCCACAGGGCGAACATGTTGAAGCCGAGGTGCAGCAGCCCGAAGTGGATGAAGCCCGACGTGACGATCCGCCACCAGTCGCCCTGGGCCACCAACGGGCCGGCGACGGCCAGCTTGCGCAGCAGGGAGTTGAAGCCGTCGGTCGTGAGCCCGGCGGCGCCGCCGCCCTGCGAGGCCGTGAGCACGAACACGGCGACGTTGATGCCGATGAGGACCTGGGTGACGATCGGGCGGGTGACGAGGTCGCGGGCCCGCAGGACCCGTTGCTTGCCGGAGCGGGCGCAGTCGGGACAGTGAAAGCCCACCGACGCCTGCACCATGCAGCTGGGGCAGATCGGCTTCTCGCACCGCTGGCAGCGCACACCCGCCCGCCGGTCGGGATGGCGGTAGCAGGTCTGGACGCCTGTCGTCTCGGGGTGCACGTCGGACACGGTCAGATGACGCTACCGGCGCGGCCGCCGTCGCCGGCATCGCTCCGGACCCCACCGAGGTTTGTGCGCAAAACATGCTCTGGTCATGTTTTGCGCACAAACCTCAGCCCGGTGTGAGCCAGGCCACGCCGAGGGGTGGGAGGGTGAGCACGGCGGATTGGTCCCAGCCGTGCCAGGCGACCTCGTCGGTGCCGACGTCGGGGTTGCCGATGCCGCTGCCCCCGAACGCGAGGTCGTCGGTGTCGAGGATCTCGCGCCACTGCCCGGGCACCGGCAGCCCGAGCCGGTAGCCGTGGCGGGGTACGGGCGTGAGGTTCGCCACGCAGACCACCGCGTCGTCGAACGAGCCCGACCGCGGCAGCCGCAGGAACGAGTACACGCTCTGGTCGCTGTCGTTGGCGTCGATCCACCGGAAGCCGGCGGGGTCGAAGTCGAGCTGCCACAGCGCGTCGTGCTCGGACTGCAGCCGGTTCAGCGTGCGCACGAGGTGCTGCACACCCCGATGCCCGGCGCCGGCATCGCCGTCGAGCAGGTGCCAGTCGACGCTGCGGTCGTGGGACCACTCGCGCTCCTGGGCGATCTCGCCGCCCATGAACAGCAGCTGCTTGCCGGGGTGGGCCCACATCCAGGCCAGCAGCGACCGCAGGTTGGCGAGCTGCTGCCAGCGATCGCCCGGCATCTTCTCGAGCAGTGACCCCTTGAGGTGGACGACCTCGTCGTGGCTCAGCGGCAGGACGAAGTTCTCGCTCCACGCGTAGACGAGGCCGAACGTCAGCTGGTGGTGGTGGAAGCGCCGGAACACCGGGTCCTTGGAGAAGTAGTCGAGCGTGTCGTGCATCCAGCCCATGTTCCACTTGTGGGCGAAGCCGAGGCCCCCGAGGTACACGGGCCGCGACACGCCGCTGAACGCGGTCGACTCCTCGGCGATGGTGAGGATCCCCGGGTGCTTCGCGTAGGTGACCGTGTTGGTCTCCTGCAGGAAGGCGATGGCCTCGAGGTTCTCGTTGCCGCCGAAGCGGTTCGGCACCCACTGGCCCGGCTTGCGGGAGTAGTCGAGGTACAGCATCGAGGCGACGGCGTCGACCCGCAGCCCGTCGACGTGGAACTCCTCGAGCCAGTACAGGGCGTTGGCCACGAGGAAGTTGCGGACCTCGTTGCGCCCGAAGTTGAACACGAGCGTGCCCCAGTCCGGATGGGCGCCGAGCCGCGGGTCCTCGTGCTCGTAGAGCGCGGTGCCGTCGAAGTGGGCCAGCGCCCACTCGTCCCGCGGGAAGTGGGCCGGGACCCAGTCGACGATCACGCCGATGCCCCGCTGGTGCAGGACGTCGACGAAGGCGCGGAACTCGTCCGGTGAGCCGTAGCGCGAGGTCGGGGCGTAGTAGCCGGACACTTGATAGCCCCACGACCCGCCGAAGGGGTGCTCGGCGATGGGCATGAGCTCGACGTGGGTGAACCCCAGGTCGACGCAGTAGTCGGCCAGCTGGCCCGCTATCTCGCGGTAGCTCAGGGGCCGGCCGTCGTCCTCGGGCACACGCCGCCACGACCCGAGGTGCACCTCGTACACCGACAGCCGCCGGTTGACCTGATCGGTTGCGGCCCGCTCCGCCAACCACGCGGTGTCGCCCCACTCATACGTCGAGCGGGTGAT
>DASXAI010000211.1:0-1529 GCA_036406775.1 Acidimicrobiales bacterium | reverse complement strand
GGTGAGGTAGGCCGGGGGCTCGCCGCCGCCGTGGGCGAAGATGTTGGCGCCGGTGACATAGCTGGCGTACGGCGACGCCAGCCACACGGCCACGTCGCCGACATCGGTGGGGCGGGCCAGGCGGCCGGCGGGCACCGTGGCGGCGACCCGGGCCAGCCCGGCCTCGTCGCCGTAGTGCAGGTGCCAGAGCTCGGTCTGGGCCAGCCCGACGCAGATGCTGTTGACGCGCACCTTCGGCGCCCACTCCATTCCCATGGTCATGGTGGCGTTGATGAGGCCGGCCTTGGCCGCCCCGTAGGCGAGTGTCGTGGGCGCGGGACGTGTACCGGTGACGCTCGTGATGTTCACGATGCTGCCGCCGTCGCCCTCCTGCATGTAGTGGTTCGCCCGTTGGGCCACGTACAGGGCGGCCAGCAGGTTGAGGGCGATGATGCGCTCGGTGAAGCGGCCCGACACGGTGGCCGAGTCGGCCGGCGGGGAGCCGCCGGCGTTGTTCACGGCGACGTCGATGCGCCCCAACCGTTCGACGACGGCGTCGACGGCGGCGGCGGCCCGGTCGGCGTCGCGCAGGTCGGCGGCGACGAAGTGCCATCCGTCGGGCAGCGGGGCTTCGGGCTCGTGCCGGGCGCACACCGCCACCGTGGCGCCGGCGTCGGCGAGACGCTGCGCGATGCCCCGCCCGACTCCCTTGGTGCCCCCGGTGACCAGCGCGACCCGACCGGTGAGGTCGATCTCGACGGCCATGGGTCGAACATAGTGGTTCAGCTATGTTCGCCACGATGGGCACCGAGGCCGCCATCACGGCCCACACCGACGACCTCGGGATCGCCGAGGTCGTCGTGGACGCGCCCCCGGTGAACGCGTTGACGGTGGCGCAGTGGTTCGCCCTCGCCGATACCGTGACCGGCCTCGGTCGGGACCGATCGGTGCGAGTCGTGATCCTGCGCTCCGAGGGTCGCGGCTTCAACGCCGGGGTCGACATCAAGGAGATGCAGACCACCTCGGGCTTCGATGCCCTCGTCGGCGCCAACCGGGGGTGCGCCGCCGCCTTCGCCGCCGTGTACGAGTGCGCCGTACCGGTGATCAGCGCCGTGCACGGCTTCTGCCTCGGCGGCGGCATCGGTCTGGTGGGCAACAGCGACGTGATCGTGGCGTCGGACGACGCCTACTTCGGCCTGCCCGAGGTCGATCGCGGCGCGCTCGGCGCCGCGACCCATCTGGCCCGGCTCGTGCCGCAGCACAAGATGCGTCAGATGGTGTACACGGCCACCAACGTGACCGCCGAGGAGCTGCTGGCGTACGGCTCGGTGTACCGGGTGGTGCCCCGCGACGAGCTCCTCGCCGCGGCCCGGGAGGTTGCGGCCGCCATCGCCGCCAAGTCGCCGGCCGTGATCCGGGCGGCCAAGGAGAGCCTGAACGGCATCGACTTGTGGGACGTGCGCAAGAGCTATCGCTACGAGCAGGGCTACACCTTCGAGCTCAACCTCACGGGCGTCTCCGACGAGTTGCGCGACGACTTCGTGGCCAAG
>DASXAI010000210.1:0-1775 GCA_036406775.1 Acidimicrobiales bacterium | reverse complement strand
GACCTCCTTGAGGTCGTCGGGATGAACGCCGAACAGCGTCACGCCCCACTCGTAGTCGTCGAGCCCGGCCGAGCCCGTGACGACCTGCAGCACACGGCCGGCGAACGTGCGCCCCGTCTTCCCGTGGTCGCGCATGAGCGCGTTGCGATCGTCGTAGGGCAACGTGAACCAGTTCTGCTGCACCTCGCGACGCTTGGACATCGGATAGAAGCAGAACGCGGTCTTGCCCGCCGGTGGCAGCCGCGGGTGGAGGCGGGCCTCCGCCATCTCGGGCGGCAGACCCTTGGCGTACTCGCTCAACTCGGTGAGCGACACGTAGGAGTCGACGACCTCGAGGCCGGCCGCCTGCAGGCCGGACTGGAGCCGGCGAAGCACGCGCAGGTCCGGCCCGAGGGCCATGAAGGCCATGTCCGCCTTGTGGCCGAGCATCGACGCGGTGACGACCTGGTGCTCGCTCTCGGTCGCCGCTTTCACCGCGGCGCGCACCGCCTCGGCGTCGACGAGCGGCGTCGGCTTGACGAACAGGTGTAGGACGCCCCAGCCCGTCGCTGGGATCACGGGCTCGCTCATCCCGTCAGGCTACGTGCGCTGTGAGCGCTAGCGGCGAGGGCGGCGACGAGGCAGCGACGGCGTCGGCGGCGCCCAGCCATTGGTGACGCCCGGCCGGGCGGCCATGACCGGCAGGGAGCGCAGCGGCTTGGCCTGCGTTTGGTGGGCCTCGATCGTGCTCAGGTGGTACGCCTCGTACGACAAGAGGAAGTCGTCGGTGTGGTACACCCAACCGTCGAGCGTCGGCCCGGGCCTGCCCCGGAAGATGGCGTCGATGTCGTCGCCGGTGATCGTCTTGTACGTCTCGAGCGCGTGAGCGATGGCGAGCACGAACTGCCGGTTGGACTCGATGAGCTCCTCGGTGTCGCGCAACAGCTCTTGGAGGCGCGCTTCCACCTGCTGGCCGAAGGCGGTCTCGAACAGGTTGCGGTCGGTGCCATCCTCGGGCCGGGAATCAACCCCGCCGCGCTGGGCCTTCGTGACACCGTGCGACGCCACGGTGGGACCCATGCCCCAGTAGGCCTGCGTCTCCATGACGATGCGGGTGGCGTTCTGCAGGTCGCCGCCGACCCCAGCCGAGTTGTCGCCTTCGAACAGCAGCCGTTCGCCGGCCAGCGACGCGAGGAACGTCTTGGCGTCCGTCTCGTAGCCGGTCCGCCACTCGGTGAACCGCTCCTCGAGTGGCATCGGCGCCACGAACCCGCCGGTGCCGCCTCGGCGCTCGATCGTCGCCACGTCGATGGTGGAGCGCCGCTGCAAGCGGTACATGGCGACGGCGTGGCAGGCCTCGTGGATGGCCACCTGGTGGCGCTCGAGGTCGCCGTACGTCCACTCGTCCGGGATCCCGTGAGTCTTGAGGTGTTTCGCCTGGAGCATGTCGGCCCACGTGATCGTGTCGCGGCCCTCACGCATGGCGATGATCAGCGCCTCGTTGACGATGTCCTTGATGATGGCGCCGGTGGCGTACGGCGAGATGACCGCCAGCCGGTTGACCTGCGCCTCCGTGAGCGAGTGCCGAACCTTGTCGAGGTAGCCGTCGTACGTGCGCACCCGTCCGTCGACGTGCGGATAGCCGACCTTGTAGATGCGGTCGAGGCGGCCGGGGCGCAGCAGGGCCTGGTCGAGCACATCCGGGCGGTTGGTCGCCATGATGTGGAGGATCCGGTACTTCGGCGGCTGCTTCGGCTTCATGGAGAGGAAGGCGCGCAGCCGGCGGGACACGATGC
>DASXAI010000209.1:0-2262 GCA_036406775.1 Acidimicrobiales bacterium | reverse complement strand
CACCGAGGACCTCCGCGTCGCGCTGCGCCGCTACCGCTCCTTCTTCCAGCGGCTGCTCGCCGCCTGACGGTTCCTCACCCCGGCCCATCCCGCCGTTCTCGAGGTTCAGCGGCCCGCATTCCGGGACGCTGAACCTCGAGTTCGTGCGGGTGTGGGTCAGCTCGTCGAGGCCGTGAAGGTGAGGGTGCCGAGCAGGCCGTCGACCTCGTCGTTCGGACCCGCCGAGAAGACGAGCTCGTTGGTGCCGAACGAGGTGCCGTTGCCGAAGCGCAGACCCCAGAGCCCGTCGATGGCGATCGGGCTGCCATCGGTGCCGCGGAGCGCGCCGAGCGGCGTCCCGTTGGTCGCGTTGTACGCATTGATTCGCCCGTTGCCGAAGTTGCCGACGAGCAGCGCACCAGCGAAGTGCCCGAAGCCGGCCGGCGCGAGGGCCAACGCCCACGGCGAGTTGAGGTCACCGTGCTGCACGAGCCGGCGGATCAAGTGGCCATCAGTGCTGAACACGTCGACGAAGCCGTGCCCGTGGCCGGGCTCGTCGTCCTTCAGCTGGTCGTCCCGGCGGGCGTAGGCGACGTAGAGCTTGCCGCCGAGCTCCTGGATGTTGAACGGTGCGTAGGCCGCGGGCACCTGGAAGTCCGTGAACAGCCCGGCGAGTGCCACCGGCGTGTAGGTGCTGTCGTAGACCTCGATGCGGCCGGACCGGAAGTTGGCCGCGTACAGGTAGGTCTGGCCGCCCGAGCTGGCGATGGCAAGGCCCTTGTAGACGGCGTTGGCGCCGTTGTCGACCTCTTTGTGGGCGGTGGCGAGGTCGACGGTCGGGCTCCACGCTGCGATCGTCCCGTTCTCGGTGGCGAAGATGAACGCGGCCTTCGCCGAGACGGTGCGGTCGGCGTTGTGCGCCAGGAAGTCACCGGTGTTGAACACCTGGCCGGTGGGCGCGCCACCCTCGACGGCGATGGCCGCCACACCGCCGGGCGAGACCTTCAGACCCGGAACCGCCTTGGAGTACAGGGTGGTGGCGTCAGCGGCGTTGTCCGAGACCCACAGCGGGCTCGTCGGGCTGGCCGACAGCCCCCAGGCGTTGCGCAGCGCCGGGTCGTGGATCTGGGCGGGGATGCCGTCCCGGTTCGACACCAGGTTGGTCTGGGTGAAGCTGTTGTCGCCGCGAGCGTCGGTGCCAGCAGCCGGCACCCCGGCGAGACCGGCGACGACGACCAAGGCGGCGAGCGCAACCAACGGGCGGGTGAGCCACCGGGGGCGGGGCGAGGGGCGCCCGTCACCGAGGGGGGTGCGTGGCATGTGAGCCTCCGTTTCGGCGCACCAGTCGTCGCCCCGCGCCGCGGGTGCGCCTGCCTGCATCTACGGGCGGGGCCGGCGCGGAGATTGGGCGCGGGCGCCGCCCGCCCCAATCCATCTCCCCCGCGTTCTGAAGGTTCGGAGCAGCGGAATCCACTGCCGTGAACCTTCAGAACGGTTGGTGAGAGGTCAGCTGCAGCCGCTGGTGCTGCCGCAGCTGGGGCAGGCGTGACACGAGCCGGCCCGCTGCATCTGGACGCCGCACTGCATGCAGATGGGGGCATCGGGGTGGTGCACCGGAGCGGTGACCGTCGGCGCGGTGGCCGTCTGGGCGCGGAGATCGAGCTCGTCGAGCAGCGTCATGGCCGACTCGATCGACGGCGGGTCGGGCGGCACGTCGTGGCCCTGGCGGGTCTCGATCACCGTCTCCTCGACGCCGGGGAGCGTCGGCTGCGTGCGCTCGCCGATGGTGAGGATGTTGAGCTCCTCGCGCTCCTCGAGGCTGAGGTAGTCGACCGCGAGCCGCCGGAAGATGTAGTCGACGAGGCTCGACGCGAACCGCAGGTCGGGATCGTCGGTCATGCCCGCGGGCTCGAAGCGCATGTTGGTGAACGTCTCGACGTAGGCCCGCAGCGGCACGCCGTACTGGAGGCCGTAGCTCACCGAGATGGCGAAGGCGTCCATGATCCCGGCGAGGGTGGAGCCCTGCTTCGACACCTTCATGAAGATCTCGCCAGGCCGTCCGTCCTCGTACTCGCCGACGTTGACGAAGCCCTTGCAGTCGGCCACCCGGAACTCGAACGTGCGCGACTTGCGGGTCCGGGGCAGGCGCTCGCGCACCGGCTCCTTCACCGTCACGATCTTCTCCACGATCCGCTCGACGACTTCGGCGGCGGGCGCGGCGTCGGCGAGCTCCTCGCCCGCCGACTCCTTCTTCACCGTCGACAGCGGCTGGGCCACCTTGCA
>DASXAI010000208.1:0-1784 GCA_036406775.1 Acidimicrobiales bacterium | reverse complement strand
TCCACGACCGCACGCGGGATGCGGCGGTCGGGGCAGTCGACCAGCTCGAGGGGCAGCCGGGTCAGCCCGAGCCGTTGCCACTCCTCGGCCAGGTGCTCGGCGGCCTGCAGATCGATGGCGACGTGGACGGCCCGCAGCTCGTCCGGCAGCAGCGTGCGGCCGTACTGGATGGCCCGGGCCGCGGACTGGTCGAGCTGGTCGATGAGCACGAGAACGACGTGGTGCCGGTACACCGGCGCCTCCGCCACCGCCTGGGCGTCGCGCTCGAGCTCGCGGGCTTCGGTCTCGTACTGCTTGTTGAGCCGGGTGAGCGCGTAGACCATCACCGGGACGATCACCACGATGACCCAGGCTCCATGGGTGAACTTGGTGACGAGGATGATCACGCAGACCACCGCCGACAGCCCCGCCCCGATGCCGTTGACGAACAGACCCTTGCGCCACCCCGGTTCCTTGCGCCGCACGTGGTGCCGAGCCATGCCCGCCTGGCTCATCGTGAAGCTGGTGAACACGCCGATGGCGTAGAGCGGGATGAGGCGGTCGACCTTCGCCCCCGTGATGACCAGGAGCACCCCCGCGGCGAGGGCCAGCGCCACGATGCCGGTCGAGAACACCAGCCGGTGGCCCCGCTTCGTGAGCTGGCGGGGCATGAAGCTGTCGCCGGCGTGGAAGCTGGCGAGGCGGGGGAAGTCGGCGAAGCTGGTGTTGGCCGCCAGGACCAGGATCAGCATCGTGCCGGCCTGCAGGGCGAGGAACAGCGTGTGGCCGAGCGGGCCGCCGCCGAACACCGCCTTGCCGATCTGTGAGATCACCGTCGGCGTGCCCGCCGTGTAAGGCACCGGGTGCACCTTGGTCGACAACGCCGACAGCCCGAAGAACATGATGCCGAGCGTCGCCCCCATGATGACGAGGGTCGTGCGGGCGTTGCGCCACTCGGGCTTGCGAAAGGCGGTCACGCCGTTGGAGATGGCCTCGACGCCGGTGACGGCGGCGCCGCCCGAGGCGAAGGCGTGGAGGACGATGTAGAGGGTGGCGCCGTAGAAGATCCCGGTGCCGAGCGGGCTGGCCACGCCCACGCCGTGCTGCACCGCTTGCGCGCCGGGGATGGCGCCGTGGGCGATGGCGGCGTGGGTGATGGTGACGTCACCGAGCACCTTGGCGATGCCGACGAGCAGCAGCACGCCCATGATCACGATGAAGAAGTAGGTCGGGATCGCAAAGATCTTCCCCGACTCCTTGACGCCCCGGAGGTTGCCGAAGGCGATGAGGCCGATGAACCCGAGGGCGATCAACACGTGCCACGGCGCCAGCGCGGGCACGGCCGAGGTGAGGGCGTCAGTGCCTGCCGCGGTCGACACCGCCACCGTCAACACGTAGTCGGTGAGCAGCGACACGCCCGCCACCTGGGCGGGGAGCAGGCCGAAGTTGTCGCGGGTGACCATGTAGGCGCCGCCCGCGGTCGGGTACTCCTTGATGGTCTCCCGGTACGACAGGATCAGGAAGAAGAGCACGATGAGCATCGCGGTGGTGATGGGCACCACGAGGCTGAAGGCGAACACGCCGACCGCGGGGATGAGGACGCGCAGGATCTCCTCGGTCGCGTACGCCGACGAAGAGATGCAGTCCGAGGAGAACACGGCCAGCGCGGTCGGCTTGCCGAGGCGCTCGTGCACGAGCTGGTCGGTGTGCAGCGGCGGACCGAGCAGCTTGTTCTTCAGGCGATAGCTGAACGGCTCGGCGACGGTGAGCTCGGGCGCGGGCGGCAGGGGGCGCGGCGGCCCGCC
>DASXAI010000207.1:0-4319 GCA_036406775.1 Acidimicrobiales bacterium | reverse complement strand
CGGGGCCACTCGCGCAACAGCGCCTCGTGGGCCACTTCCACGAGACCGCCGTCGAGGCTCAGGAGCCGGCGGTCGGCCATGATCTCGAGGGCGGCCCGGCCATCGGTGTCCTGCTCGTCGACGAGATCGTTCACCGCGAGGCGGCGAGTCAGTTGGAATCCGCCGAGGTCATCGGCCTCGCAGAGCCGCAGCAGAATGCGCCGGGCGGCGGGTCGGGACTGCTCGGGAATGGAGGCGAAGGCGTCTTCGGCCAGCCGGGCCAGTGCGCCGTTCACACCGCCGGCGGCGTGGTAGCCGGCCAGCGCGAGCGTCCGCTCCCGACGTCGCTCCCATGTCTCGGCCAGCGCCGTCGAAAGCAGCGGGAGGGCGCCGGCTCGTCCGGCGACATCGCCGATGATGACGTCGATGAGGCCCGGCTCGACCTCGAGGCCAGCGCGTTGCGCGGGGAGTTCGATCGTGCGCCGCAGCTCGCCAGGCTGCATCGGTCCGACCAGCACGTCGTTGCCGACGAGCGCGTTGGCAAGTGACGGGTGCGCGGCGCAGCTCGCCAGATGGTCGGCGCGGATCGCCAGGACGACCGCCGTGGACGGCTGCCGGGCCAGCGCGAGCAGACGCTCGATGAAGGCAGACCGATCCGCCTCGTCGACGTCGAACGTGAAGATCTCCTCGAACTGGTCGACGAAGACCACAAGGGGGCCTGGCCCGGCCGGCATCGAGGCCAGGCGGCTCGTCAACTCGGTGGCCGGGAAGGGCCCGGGACACATCATGACGGTCCGCCACCGCTCGCCTGTGAGCACGCCATCGGTCAGCGCCGGCAGCAAACCGGCTCGCACCAGAGATGACTTGCCGCTGCCCGACGGGCCCACGACCGCGAGCAGCGGAACCTCGGCGAGCCGGGCCACGAGCTCAGCGACGAGCCGCTCGCGGCCGAAGAAGTTGGCGGCGTCGACAGGCTCGAAGCGCGCCAGGCCCTTGTAGGGGCAGGCGGAGAGGGCGGCGATGCGCTCGGCCTTCATCTGCGCTTCACGGCCCGCCAGTTGGAGCCGGCGCTGCTCGAGCAGCCGCTGGATGCCCTCGACACCTTCGGTGACCTCACCGCGCGATGTCAGGAGCCGGCCTCGGGTTGCCGCCAGCCGGCCGGCGGCATCTTCGACTCGACGAGACGCTCGCTGGCGCGCCAACTCGCTCGCCCGCTCGTGCACGAGCAGGGGCAGGCTCCCGGTCGCTTCGGCGACCTGGCGCACGTCATCGCTCGACCAGCCGTCGGCGTCGTACAGCTCACAAATCTGTCCGACTGCCTCCGAGTCGAGCGGTCCGAGAACGAGCTGCGTCCCGTCGGTAGACGGCCGGTCCACGGCGTCGACGGCGCCGTCGCTCCGGAACGCGCCCACCACGAGGAGGCAGCTGGAGCGGCACCAGCTCGCGATGTCGGCGACGAATTCGAGCACGTCGGTATCGGCGATGTGGAGGTCGTCGAGCACGAACAGCACGGGCCGGCCGCCCGACCATGTCGGGAGGTACCGGGCCAGAGCGGCCGCGATGTTGCCATCCGCCACCGCCAGGTCAGCGATCGACCCGCCCGCGCCCCGCAAGGCGAGGTCGACGAGAGCTGCTGCGCCCCGATGGGCGTGATCGCATCGGCTGTAGAGCACCAGTCCGCCGGTCTGATGCACGTGGTGCGCGAGTTCGGCGGCGAGGCGCGTCTTGCCGGCGCCCTCCCGACCGACAACGCTCAGGAACGAACCCGAACCGGCGACCGCCGCCTCCCACGCGGCGAGCAGCCAGGCCGATTCCGCGTCGCGCCCCACGAAGGCGGGTCCGACAGCCTCGAGTGCCAGAGGAAACGTCGTCGCGCCGACGGCTGGTGGCCGGAGGACGGCCGCATCGAGAGACGGGTCCTGCGCGAGCACAGCCGCCTCGAGATGGCGCAGCTCGGGCCCGGGCTCCAAGCCCATCTCCTCGACGAGCACAGTGCGGGCCCGTTGGAATGCGTCCAGCGCGTCGCGCTGACGTCCGCTCCGGTACAGGGCCAGCATCAGTTGGGCCCACAGCCGCTCCCGGAACGGATGGTCGTGCACGAGTCTTTCCAGCTCGGCGCTCAGCTCCCCGGCTCGGCCGGTCGCCAGACGGGCGTCGATGTGGTGCTCGGTGGCGAGGAGCCGCAACTCGAGGAGCCGGCTCGCTTCAGTCGCGCACGCGTCGATCGCGGTGAACTCGCAATAGGCGTCGCCACGCCACTGCGCCAGGGCCATGGAGAACACCTCGTCGGCGCGAGCGGCTGAGCCGGCCTCCAGCTCCCGGGCGCCCTCGCTCGCGAGTGCCTCGAACCGAGCGCAATCGAGCCGGGATGGTTCGACGTTCAGGCGGTAGGCACGGCCCACCGTTTCGAGCACTTGGGGGTCGCGGCCGTGGGGACGTTCCGGCTCGATGGCGCGCCGGAGTCGGGCCACGTAGGCGTGGAGTGTGCGTTCGGCTGTCCGCGGGGGCCGCTCGCCCCAGAGGGCGTCGACGAGCCTGTCGGTGGAGACCGTGTTGTTCGCATGGACGAGCAGGAGCGCCAGCAGTTGTCGCTCCTTGAGCCCACCGATCGTTAGCTGGTCGCCACGGGCGTTCGTGACGTCGAGCGCGCCCAGCACCCCGAAGCTCGGACGATCAACCTCTGTCGGCCCTTCGGGCGCCCATGGCACCTCGTGCACGGTCACCGGTTCGGGAAGGCCCTTCAAGACGAGCGCCCGCGACGCGGAGAACTGGCACCCTGATCGGTTGGCGGAGGCGGTGCGGACGGCGTCCGAGCACAGGATCATGCCGCCGTCGGCCACCGAGCACAGTCGGGCCGCCTCGACGACCGCAGTGCCATGCAGATCGTTGGGCTCCACGACGGCGTCCCCCACGGCGATGCCGATCCGCAGCGCGACCGGCTCGGACGCAGTGGCGTTCCGTTCCGCGACCGCCCGTTGCACCGCCACGGCGCAGCGGAGGGCGGCGGCCGTGCCGGTGAAGGCGGCCATGACGCCGTCACCGGTCGACTTCAGCACGTCGCCGCCGTAGGCGGCGACAATGGCGCCTACGGTCGTGTCGACCTGAAGGCGGATCGCGTCGAACGCGTCCTCACCGACGCGCGTCCGCAACTCCGTCGACGCGACGAGGTCGGTGAACAGCACGGTCCACGTCACCGCGGGACCCGACCCCATCGCCCGCACAGTACGACTCCCACGCTTGTCGCTGTCCTCGTCGCGGCGCCGGTTCACCGCCCCACCATCCCCAGACCCGGTTGCGGTGCGGTTGCACCCACTGGCGTGTCATGGACCGACGGCGGGCCCGCAACCCTTCTGAGCAGGCGCGCAGCCGTCGTGCAACCGGCCGATGGGACGCTCGTCCCAGCCCCTCGACCGGGGGGTGAGCGACCACCGAGGAGCGTCACATGTCCGCCACGCACCAGCCGACCACCCCGCCCGCCACGCCGACGACCCGCAAGACGACCAAGCCGCGGCGCCATTGGTTGCCGACCGGCGCCCTGATGATCTTCTGAGCCGTCCCGATCCACACCGATGAAAGGAACCGCCATGTCCACAATCCCTCGCCCGTCCCTGCCGTCCCCGCCCCGCACGAACCAGCCGGCGACCAAGCCACGCCGCCGTTGGCTGCCGACGGGCGCCCTCATGCTCTTCTAGATCGGCTACCTGTCGTGATGCCTTCGCCCAACGCCGGCATGGCACCGCTGGCCGCCAGCGAGCTCATCTCATCGCGGCTCACCGCGACGGTGACGGACGCCGTCGCGGTGGCCGCCCAGGTCCGGGTGCACCCTGACGTTCGGTCCCTGTACCCGGACCTGCTTCGGGAACTGCACGGGACCGTGCGGGCCAGCGTGCCCTTGCTGGAGACGGCCGCCCGAGAAGCACGGCGACTGGCGGCGGCGGGTGACGCCGTCGCCGACGGGCTCGTCGACTACTACCGGCGCCACGTCGCCGAAGAGCTGCACCATGACGACTGGTTGCTCGAGGACTACCGGGCGCTCGGCCGTGACCCCAGCGAAATCCTGACGGCTCCCCCGTCGCAACCCGTCGCCGTGATGGTGGGTCCGATCTACTACTGGGTCCTCCACTTCCATCCCGTGGCGTTGCTCGGCTACCTCGTCGTCACCGAGGGCGCACCGCCGACGCTCGATCTCGTCGAGGACCTACAACGGCGGACGGGTTTCCCCTCGAGGAGCTTTCACACGCTTCGCCATCACGCTGTCGTCGATCTGGACCATGGCGACGACGCGTGGGACTTGATCGACGCCCTTCCTCTTTCGGGCGAGCAACTCGACGTCATCAAGC
>DASXAI010000206.1:0-2981 GCA_036406775.1 Acidimicrobiales bacterium | reverse complement strand
AGTGCGGCGACGCCGGGACCCAGCGTCAGATGGGTGACGAGGGGCAGGCACGGGATCAGGGGACCGTGACCCACGACGGTGAGGGGCGCGACCGCGGCAGGCCGGTAGCGGTGCAGCAGGCGCCACGTGACGCCGTCGATGCACGCCAGATCGGCGCGACTTTCGGTGACGGCGGCCACGCTGTGGACGTGGGCGCCGGTGACGAGCACCGGACCGACGGGCGCGACGGCGGCGGTGAGGCTCACCCAACCAGAGAGGCTGTCGTAGCCGTTCACGGCTACCGATCGGCCGGGCAGTGGGCGGTCGGTGTCGTCGACCCGAGTGACGAGGACGCTGCGATAACGAGCGGCCTGGTCGCTGACACCGGCGTAGGTGAACGCGCCGATGACGGCGACTCGGCCGTCGAGGCGGTCGACCAGCGGCCAGCCGCACGACTGCGACAACAGGAGGTGCGGATGGAGCCAGTGGTCGTCGTACAGGTCGCCGTCCCAGCGGAGTGAGGCGGGTACGTCCTCGACGCCGGCGTCTCGCAATCGCGACGCGACCGTCGACCACAGCGCCTCGGTGGCCGGCACCACCTCGGGCAGGTCGTACATCGGCAGACTCGCGATCCTCGGCGGCGTCCGGCCGCTCTCACACACCTGGTGCCTCGTGGTGGACGACGCGGTGGAGGATGTCGGCTTGGGCGGCGAGGTAGCCGCCGCGGCGGCCCTGGAGATGGGGGCCGACGAGGGCGTGCAGCCGCGGGAGGGCGTGGAACGGGACGCTGGGCGCCACGTGGTGCTCGGCGTGATACGGCATGTTCCACGCCAGCATCCGAAGCGGGGCGGGCACGCGCAGCGAGCGAGTGTTCTCGGTGACGTCGTCCGTGCGAGGCCGTCCGGCGTGCTCCGAGAGGCGGGCGATGCGCATGACCGGTTCACCGACGAAGCGAGGCACGACCCAGAACCACAGCAGCACGGTCGAGCCCGTGGCGATCGACGCGATGACGGCGGCGGCGTAGATCGCCACGACGACGCGTGCCTCGCGGACGACGGCGCCGCGGAACCGGTCGGGCACGAAGTTCTCGAACGCCAGGAACCGGCCGCGGGCGTGGGCGAGAAGAGTTCGGCCCGCCCACCACCAGTACGGCCCGCCGGCCACGAACCACGCGTAGTGCCCGACCGATCGGGGCAGGGCGATGAGCTCCGGATCGCGTTCGGCGTCCTGCGGGTGGAGGTGATGGGCGGTGTGCTCGAGCGTGAAGTACTTCGGCGGTGGACCGACGAGCACACCCGCGATCCACGCCGCCGTCGTGTTCGGCCATCGGGCCCGGAAGGCGGTGCGGTGCGTCGCCTCGTGCAGCAGGGCGAAGAGGTGGGCGAGGACGACGCCGTAGACCACGAGCGCGGGCACCATCCACCACGTACCCAGGGTCCACCACAGCCACGCGCCGGTGGCCACCAGAGCGGCGGCGTGGAAGGCGGCGAAGGCGACACCGTGGCGGTTGGTACGGGTCGCGAGGCGGCGGAGATCGGGTCCGGTGACGAGCCCGTCGCCTCGGAGCGTTCCCGCCCGCGGAGCCATCCGACCTGTATACCTGGCCTGGTGGACATCACCGACATCCGCCATCGCCTCGAGGCGGCCGGCTTGCACCGTGATGACCTCGCCGCCGAGCCGATCGAGCAGTGGCACCGCTGGCACGATCTCGCGAGCCAGGCCGGGTGCGTGGAACCCGCGGCCATGGTGGTGGCGACAGTGAACGGTGACGGGCGGCCCGATGCTCGCTACGTGTTGGTGCGAACTGTCGACGAGCGGGGCTTCTGGTTCCTCACCAACCTGGCGTCGACCAAGGGCGGCGAGCTGGCGGCGCGTCCAGCGGCGGCCCTCGTGTTCGGCTGGCTGGAGTTGCACCGCCAGGTGCGCGTGCGGGGCCCGGTCGAGGTCGTCGATCCCGAAGAGGTCGAGGCGTACTTCGTCACGCGGCCACGGGCGGCTCGGCTGGCGTCGTGGGCGTCGCGGCAATCAGCGGTGCTACCGGACCGCGCCACCCTCGAGGGCGCCCTGGCCGAGATGGACGCCCGCTTCCCCGGCGACGACATCCCGATGCCGTCGTGGGTCGGTGGCTTCCGCGTCGTCCCCGAGGAAGTCGAGTTCTGGCAGGGCCGCCCGGGCCGGCTCCACGACCGCTTCCGCTACACCCGCCGTCCCGACGGCTGGGCCATCGACCGTCTCTCCCCCTGATCACCACGAGCGGGCGGCGGCAGCCAAGGCGTCGATGAGGGCGACTGTGTGGGGTGTCGGTCCCGGGCCCTCCCAGTCCCACCACAGCGGGCTCGATCCCCGCACCCGTGGCGGCAGCTCGAGTTGCACGCCCCCGTGCCGAGGCAGGTTGACGGGATTGCGGGCGTGCAAACCGCGGAGCTCGACGGGGATGCGGTCGAGCTCGACGGCGATGTCGTACACGGGGAGGGCCCGGCGCAGGTACCGCCCGACGTGCTCGGCCAGCGGACGGTTGCGGCCACCCAGCAGGAGCGTGGCCCACAGACCTTCGCGGCCGAAGCCGTGGACGGTGATGACGACGTCGACGTGATCGATGAAGGCGGCCAGTGCCGGCGAGACGGCCGGGTCGAACATCGTCGACGGGAGGTGCCACTGCAGGTCGGCGGGCTGGTGGATGCCGTAGTAGGAGGCGCCGGCCTGGGCGGCGGCGGCGCCGGCGATGACGTCGGTCATCTCCTCCAGCGACCCGCCGTGGTACGCCATGAGGCCGAACGCTCCACGCAGCTCCACGACCTCCTCGACGCCGGGATGGGCCAGTAGCTCGGCCAGCATCAACGGGCCGTGGTGCTGCGCCGCCGGGCCAGCGTCACGACCACCGTGACGCCGACGATCACTGCCAGCACCGTCCCGAGCACCCAGCCGCCGCGGTCCTGCAGCCAGGTCTGGGCGTCGAACGACCAGCTCTCCACCGTGCTGGCGACCCCGCCGCCGGTCGTGGA
>DASXAI010000205.1:0-2768 GCA_036406775.1 Acidimicrobiales bacterium | reverse complement strand
GGCCGGGGTGCCGGGATGTACGTCGCCCTGCTGGCGGCGTTCGCCGCGCTCGTCGGGTCGCTGCTGAACCTGCACAACGAAGGCGACACGGTGGGCGACGTCTGGGCGACCATGACCCGACGCAGCGGCGGCACCGAGCGCAGCCGCCCGCTGCCACCGCCGGAGCCCGGCACCCCGCCGGGCCGGCCGCCTACAGCTTCGCGATGAGCCCGGCGATCAGCTCGCCGGCCTCCGTGGGGTTGCGCCCGACGGCGACGCCGGCCGCCGCGAGGGCGTCCATCTTGCCCTGGGCGGTGCCCTTGCCGCCGGAGACGATGGCGCCGGCGTGGCCCATCTTCTTGCCGGCCGGTGCGGTGACGCCGGCGATGTACGCGCTCATCGGCTTGGTCACGTTGTCACGGATGAACAGCGCGGCCTCCTCCTCGGCGGAGCCGCCGATCTCGCCGAACATGATCATCGCGTGGGTCTCGGCGTCGTCCTGGAAGGCGGCGAGGCAGTCGACGAAGCTCGTCCCCGGCACCGGGTCGCCGCCGATCCCCACGCATGTCGACACGCCGATGCCCTGCTGCTTCAGCTCGTACAGCGCCTGGTACGTCAGGGTGCCGGAGCGGCTGACGATGCCGACGGCGGGCTGGCCGGGCTGCGGCGCCAGGGCGATGTCGCCGGCCGTGATGCCGATGTTGCACCGGCCGGGGCTGATCACGCCCGGGCAGTTCGGACCGAGCAGCCGGGTGCTCGGGAAGTCGCGCACGAGCGTGTTGTAGACGCGGGCCTCGTCCTGGGCCGGGATGCCCTCGGTGATGCACACGACGAACGGGATGCCGGCCTCGGCGGCTTCGAGGATGGCGGCGGCGGCGCCCTTGGGCGGCACCGAGATGAACGAGGCGTTGGCGCCGGTTTCGGCCACCGCCTCCTTCACGCTGTCGAACACGGGGATCCCTTCGACGTCCTGGCCCCCCTTGCTCGGCGTCACGCCCGCCACGACCTGGGTGCCGTACGCCTTGTTGCGCAGGCCGTGATAGCGGCCCTGGCCGCCGGTGAGACCCTGCACCACCACCCGGGTGTTCTCGTCGACGAAGATGGCCACTGTCAGTTGCTCCTCTCGGCGTTCAGGCCACGCAGGCCCGGCTCGGCGGTCACGCGGCCGAGCCTTTGGCAGCAATCGCGACAGCCCTGCGGGCGGCGTCGAGCATGGTCGGCTGGCTGATGAGCCGGTCGGCCGGGATGCCGGCGTCGGCCAGGATCTGACGGCCCTCCTCGGCGTTGGTGCCGTCGAGGCGGACCACCATCGGTGCCCGCAGGTCGACGCGGCGCACCGCCTCGACGATGCCCTTGGCGACCTCCTCGCCTCGCGTGATGCCTCCGAAGATGTTGATGAAGATGGCCTTCACGTCCTGGTCGAAGTTGATGACCTCGAGGGCGGCGGCCATGACGTCGGCGTTGGCCCCGCCGCCGATGTCGAGGAAGTTGGCGGCCCGCCCGCCGACCTGGTTCACGACGTCGAGGGTGCTCATGGCCAGGCCGGCGCCGTTGGCGATGATCCCGACGCTGCCTTCGAGGCCGATGTACTGGAGGCCCTTCTCCGCGGCCAGCTTCTCGCGGTCGTCGAGCACCTGCGTACCACGGAACTCGTCCCACTCGGGATGGCGGAAGGCGGCGTTGTCGTCGAGGCTGACCTTGGCGTCGAGGGCGTGGACGCGCCCGTCGGGCGTGAGGATGAGCGGGTTGATCTCGGCCAAGTCGCAATCACCCTCGACGTAGCAGCGGTAGAGCTTGGCGAGGATGTCGACCGTGCCCTCCACGGCGTCGACGTCGAGCTTGGCGTCGCGCACGGCATCCCGGGCGGCGTCGCTCGACAGCCCTTCGACCGGATCGATGTGCAACTTCACGAGCGCATCGGGATTCTCGGCGGCGACCTGCTCGATCTCGACGCCCCCCTCGGCCGACAGCATCAACAGGTGCTTCTTGGCCGAGCGGTCGAGGGTGAACGAGGCGTAGTACTCGTCGGCGATGTCGGAGGCGTGCTCGACCCAGAGCCGCTTCACGACATGGCCCTTGATGTCCATGCCGAGGATGTTCCCGGCGTGGGTGCGTACCTCCTCGGCGTTGTTGGCCAGCTTGATGCCGCCGGCCTTGCCGCGCCCGCCCACCTGGACCTGGGCCTTGACCACCACCGGGTAGCCGGCGTTGTCGGCCTGGGCCACCGCCTCGTCGACGGTGTCGGCGACGCCGCCGGGCGACACCGGGATGCCGAACCGGGCGAAGTACTGCTTGCCCTGGTACTCGAACAGGTCCATCAGTGGTGCCTCCCGTGCGCTCGGTGGGCGTGGCGGCGAGTCAGGGTCGGCGCTGGCAAGGCGCGACAACGACGCAATAGTCCTGCACTATTGCGAGGCGGAGCAACGAAGCCAGCGCCGGGACTGGCCGGCGCCGGGTCGCCGAGGCGTGCGGGAGGTACCACTAGGCTGCTTCCTCTCGTTCGTCCAGCGTTTCGCCCAGCCACCGGCAAATACCGGCCAGCGACGAGCCGGGCGTGAACACGGCCGCCACGCCCATCTGCTTCAGGGTGTCGATGTCGGCCTCCGGGATGACCCCGCCGCCGAACACGAGCACGTCGTCGAGACCCCGGTGGCGCAGCTCCTCGATGACCCGGGGGAACAGCGTGAGATGGGCGCCCGACAGGAGCGACAGGCCGACGGCGTCGACGTCCTCCTGGAGCGCGGTCTCGGCGATCTGCTCCGGTGTCTGGTGGAGTCCCGTGTAGATGA
>DASXAI010000204.1:0-5626 GCA_036406775.1 Acidimicrobiales bacterium | reverse complement strand
ACGTCTCGACGTCGCCCGGCTTCACGATGTGGATGTGGTAGCGCAGTCCGTAGAAGAGCTGCGGGCCGTTCGTCTGCGGGTCGATGGGCTGCAACTCGTACCGCTCGACGAAGGTGTCGTGCTCGTTCCCCGTCACGACGGGGTGGTCGTCGCTGCCGCCGACGCCCGTCCACACGCCGGCCAGGGGCCGCAATGGCCCGAGGTGGGCCAGCGTGTCGGGGCTCGGGTCGGGCTCCGTGTAGATGTCGGTGCCGTAGTCGGTGATCGACAGACCGTAGTCAGCGCGCCGGCCGGCGCGCCTGGTGGCCGGCGCGGTCCAGCGCCGCCATGTCGAGCACACGCACCTGGCCTCGGCGCAGCTCGACGACCTTCTTGCGGGCCAGGTCGGTGAGCACCCGGTTCACGCGGGGACGGGTCGTGGCGGCGAACTCGGCCAGGTCCTCCTGGCGTATCGAGATCCAGTCACCGCGGTGGTCCGGGCCCAGCCCTTCGTCCAGCAGCGCCAGCCGCCGCGCCACCCGCACCTCGACGGGCTGATGGACGGCCTCCAGGAACTGCTCAGTGGTGTCGTTGACGCGCCGGGCCAGCGCCGTCACGAGGAGCCGGTTGAACGACGCGAGCCGCCGGCTGAGGTCCTCGAAGTCGCGCCGGTCGAGCTCGAGCGACTCGCTCGCTTCGAGCGCGACCACGGTGGCAGTGCGCCGCTGGTCGGGGGCCACCAAGGCCAACTCGCCGAAGACGTCGTGACGGCGGAACACGTTCACCACGATCGACTGTCCCATCGGCGTCGTGACCCGCGCCGCGAACGAGCCCCGCTCCACGAGGTGGATGGTGAGGCCGGGATCGCCCTGCCAGAACACGACGTCGCCCCGCGAAAAGCGCCGCCGCCGGCAGACGGCCAGGAGCTCGCGGCGGTCCGCTTCGCTGAGAACGGTCACACCATCGCGCACCGCGGTTGATTCTCACACGCGGGTGTGTCCCATCGGGAACATTCGCCGTGTCCCGGGGAGAACAGATCCACGGTGTTCCGGAGGGCGGACGGACGACCACGTGTCGTGGTCACGTGAGAGGCGTGTTTCCGACGGCCACACCGCCTCCCGCCGCCAGCCGGACCGAGCTCGTGTTCCTCTTCAAGCTGGCGCGTGACGGCGATGCCGAGGCCTTGCCGCCGCTCTTGTACGAGTTGCGGCCGCTCGTGATCCGGGCCGTGCGCCGGTACCTGTCGCGGTCCTCGGACATCGACGACGTCGTGCAGGACACGTGGCTGACCCTGATCACCAGCTGGGACAACATCCACACGCCGGAGTGCCTCACGGGCTGGGTGTGGCGGGTCGCCACCAACCTCGCCATTCGGCACGGACGCGCGCACTGCGCCACGGGTCTGTCCGATGACCCGCCGGACCTGTCGCCAGAGGGTGTCGAGATTGCCGACGGGCTGCTGCGCGAGGAGCGCCGGCGCTGCGTCCGGCGGGCCATCTCGCGGCTCGGCCCTTCCGACCGGCACCTGCTCGAGGTGCTCTCCGAGGACGACCGGCCCAACTACCAGCGGGCGAGCGAGATGCTCGACCGGCCGGTCGGCAGCATCGGACCGAGCCGGATGCGGGCGCTGGCCCGCCTCAGCCGGGATCCGGAGATCGCTGCTCTGCGCTGATCGGCTCGGCCGGGACCCGGAACGGCGGCTCGATGAGGTCGGCTCGGATCTCCTCTCGCGGTTGGAAGACCGGCTCGTGCGGCTCCCGATCGCTGGGCGGGACGTAGCGCCAGCGGCGTGGGACCCGCCGGACGCCGATGGGATGGATGGTGAGCGCCCCGTCGGCGTCGATGTGCATGCGTAGGAAGCTGCGATAGTCGGGGTTGCGCTGGGCCGAGAAGGCGTCAGTGGTGTGGCGGTTGAACAGCCGTTGCATCAGGAAGAGGTAAGCGGTGTAGGTGTAGGCGCCCGCCAGCCCGCCCACCACGAGCACCACCGCGATGTAGGCGAGGAGGAAGAACGAGATGTCCCAGCGGAAGCCGAATTGGAAGCCGAGGAAGGGCAGGTCGATCGGGGCCAGGATGCGCGCCGTCGTCCATATGACGTAGGTGAGCACCAACAAGTGCGCGAGCCCGTGGAGGCCTCCCACGACGACCCGGGAGCCCCAGCGTCGGCAGTCGGCGTAGATGATCAGGCCCAACCCGATGACCACGACCAATACGAGCGAGATCGGGTTGTACAGCAGCCCGCCGCGGATGTCGTCGACCGGCACCGCTTCGGCGATCTCGCCGAACCCGATGTCTCGCTCGGAGACCAGTGAGAAGCGCACGGCGAAGGCGAACAAGAGGTAGAGCAGCCCGACGAAGAACACGAAGCTCGGGTTCAGGAGAGGAACGAGCCACGTGCGCCAACACAGCCGTCGTGACGTGGGGGCATCGGGATAGCGGGCCTTGAGCTCGTAATGGGCGATCCCGTCTTCCTCCGGCCAGAGGATCTGTTTCGGGATGTGCTGCGTGGGGTGCAGGAACGTGCCGCCGGCGCCGCACACGATGCGGGTCTGCGTACCCGTCAGGCGCTCGTACCGGTTGTAGTGGTGGATGTCGCCGGCGATGATGAGCGGAACGTCGACGCCCCTCGGGTGCAGGATCTCGCGCTCGAACCGGCGCAGGTTCGACTCGGACAGCTCGGAGTAGCGCGCGTTCTCGGACGGCAAGCCGCCGAAGAGCCAGCTCGGCTCGTGCATCACCAGGATCACCCGGTCGCCCGGCTGTAGCTCCTTCGCCACGACGGCGCGGAAGTAGTCGAGCTGCGGCGTGTCGATGAACAGGTCGAGGGCCAGGTCGATGCCCATGATCCACCAGCGATGGGGGAGCTTGGCCACGAAGTAGCTCCGGGTCTGACCCGTCTGCCACCCGCCGACGGGCTGGCCGTCGCAGAACAGGCGCAGCCACGTCGTGAGGCCGTCGTACCAGTCGTGGTTGCCGGCGATACAGAGGAGCAAGGGTGCCGGCGTGCCGTCGGGCACGGCCGGCAGGGCGCTGCGGTACGGGCCGAGGAAGCGGTTCAGGTACTCGGCCGGCGCCGCCGCCGGGTAGGCGAGGTCGCCGCCCAGCACGAGCAGCGCGGCACGCGGCAGCGTGACGTCGCCGCCGTCGGGCGTCGAAACGGTGAGCTCTTCGCGCGCCAGCAGGGTGGCGGTGGCATAGGTGGCGTTGAAGCCGTCACCGGTATCCGCCAGCCAGTCGACCCACAGGTCTGGTCGTTCCGAGAGATCCATGATCTCGGGGACCTTGAGGGCCGCCTGCAGTTCGCGCTTGTCGGCGTACTGGGCGAAGGCCACCGACAGGGCGACCTGGACGCCCGTGACCGTCATGCCCTTCGCCCCCAACCAGCGCACGGCCGGGCGCGGGTCGAAGTCGACCTCGCCGTCGGCGGGCAGGTCGTCGATGTGGGGGCGGGGGCCCCACGGGCGGCGGTGGCGGTCGGGCGTCCGGCCAGACTAGGAAAACGTTCCGCGGAACGTTTTACGGCCCAGTCAGGCGGCGGAGCGGTCGAGGCGCGTGTCGATGGCGTGCACCTCGGGGAGGACCTTCTCGGCGAACAGGCGCAGGCTCCGCTCCGCCTTCTCGCGCGGCATGCCGCCGTAGAAGACGTGCACCACCAGCGTCTCGAGGTCGATGGCGCGCTGGACCGTCTTGATCCGGTCGATGATCTCGTCGGGCGTGCCGATCGGCTGCGTCCGGCGCTGGTTGTCGAGTGTCTGGTCCGCGAAGTCGACGTCGGCCGACTGCCTCTGGAGGTACTCCTCGTACCCCTTCACCCCTTGGAAGCCCGGGTTGTTCCACTCGAAGTAGTGGTGCTGGGCCGCCGTGACCTGGTTGTGGTAGTAGTCCCAGCCCTCCTCGGCATCGGACGACTTCTCGGCGCAGTACATCCACAGCAGCGTGGTGGGCTGGTCGGGCGGCAGGCCCATCTCGGCGCGGATCTCGTTGAACTGGCTGACACCCGCCGTCATGCTCTCGATGTCGTCGTTGGCGACGAACATCTGGCCGAGGCCGTTCTCGGCCGCCAGCCGTGCCGACTTCTTGGTGGTGAACGCCGCCTTGATGCGCGTGGTGACGTCGCCCTTGTGGCGGGCCTGGGGTCGGATCGTGGTGGGCGGGATCTTGAACACCTGACCGTCGAACGTGAAGCGTTCGGCACCGTCGGCGGCGCGGATGGCGTTCACCACGTCGTAGAAGTAGGCGTGGGACTCCTCGATCGGGATCCCGAGCGACGCGTACTCGTGCGGCGCCACGCCCCGGCCGATACCGAGGTGCAGCCGCCGGCCCCGCAGCAGGATGTCGAGCATCGAGATCTCCGACGCCAACCGCACCGGGTTCCACCACGGCGCCACCACGACCGCGGTCCCGACGTCGACCCGCTTCGTACGCCCGGCCCAGTAGGCGAGGTACTGCAGCGGATTCGGCTGCATCGAATAGGCCGAGCCGTAGTGCTCGGTGGCCCAGATCGAGTCGAAGCCGAGCGGCTCGACGAGTTCGCCCATCTGGAGCGTCTCCTCCAACTGGAGGTAATCGGGGGTGGCCGGCGGACGGCTGTAGTCCTCGGCCATGAGCCGGTCCCAGTCGGCCTGGTTGTAGCCCGTCACCATCACGCCGCAGTGCATGTCGTCTGTCGTCCTCCGCTCGTGGGTCACCTCGCCGCCGGGCGACCCTACCATCTACCGAACGTTTGGAAGGCAGTCCGTGCGCCGATCTGACGGCGGCGCCCGCGCCTCAATACGCTGCGGCGCGTGAGGTTCCAAGACCGAGTAGCCATCGTCGTCGGTGCGACATCCGACCCCAGCATCGGGCGCTCGTGCGCCGTTCGGCTCGCACGCGAAGGGGCGGCCGTCGTGGTGAGCGGGCGGACCGCGGAGACTGTCGCCGAGACCGAGGCCAGCTTGCGCAAGGACGGCTTCGGCGCCGTCGGCGTGTGCGGCGCCGCCGAGGATGACGACATGCCGGCCCGCCTGGTCGACGCCGCCGTCGACAACTTCGGCCGGGTCGACTATCTCGTGAACACGGTCGGTGGGTCGCCCCACATCCGGCCGCCGCTCGAGCTCGACCGAGAAGGCTTCCTCGCCACGATGTCGCACAACATCTGGCCCGCCGTCGCCCTCATCCAGGAGGCGATGCGCCGCGGGCTGGCCGACGGAGGCGGCGCCGTCGTGAACATCTCGAGCGGCACCGTGCACAAGACGACGCCGTCGATGATCGCCTACAAGGCGGCCAAGACGGCGCTCAACGCCATGACCGAGACGCTGGCGCGTGAGTTGGGGCCGCTGGGCGTCCGGGTGAACGGCGTGGCGCCCGGCCTCACGCGCACGTCCGCCACGAGGGACCTGTGGTCGTACGGGGAGCAGGAGGCCCAGACGCAGGCACTGCAGTCGTTCACCACCGCCGACGACATCGCCGGCGCCGTGCTGTTCCTCCTCTCGGACGACGCCCGCCAGGTCACCGGGACGATCATCGACGTCGACGGCGGTAACCGCCTCGCGGGCGGCGGCAGCTCGCCGTTCGCGCCCAAGTAGGACGGACGATGGCCGAGATCGACGGCCTCTGGCACGCCACGGCGATGGGTCCCGACTACGACGGCCTCCTGGGTCCGTTGCAG
>DASXAI010000203.1:0-2269 GCA_036406775.1 Acidimicrobiales bacterium | reverse complement strand
ACGCCCGCCACAACGGCCACGCCGACATCATCCGCGAGCTGGTCGACGGGAGTGTCGGCGACTGACCCGCGCCGACGCCCGGCAGGCGCGCGGTACGATGACCCGCTTCCCTGCCGAGCAGCCTGGCCCCATCGTCTAGTGGCCTAGGACACAACCCTCTCAAGGTTGAGACACGGGTTCGAATCCCGTTGGGGCTGCCAAAGTCGACGATTCCGAAGGTCCACAGCAGCGGAATCCGCTGCCCTGAACCTTGAGAACGGAGCGGGGAACCGCATGAAGCTCTGGGCGAACTCGGGCGACTCGCACCTCATCGAGCCACCGAGCCTCTGGGACGCGCTGCCGGCCGACCTCCGGGAGCGGATGCCCCGCACCGAGCGCAACGAGGAGGGCACGGTCGAGACGATCTACGTCGACGGCCAGGTCTTCACCCGCGATGTGGCCCGATCCGGGAGCGGCCAGCTCAGCACGAACGCGCGGCCGGAGGGGTCCACTCACGACGAGATGGTCAGCCGGGTCGTCGGCGGCAACGATCCGGAGCACCGGCTGAGGGACCTCGACGACGAGGGGGTGTGGGGCGAGGTCATCTACCCCTCCTTCGGCATCTGGGCCTTCAACCTCCGCACCGCCGAGGTCGCGAGGGCCGGGTGCCGGGTCCTCAACGACTGGGCGCTCGACTTCCAGTCTCACTCGTCCCGCTATGTGTGTGCGGCGTCGATCCCGCTCGTCGACATCGACGATGCAGTGGCCGAGGTGCGGCGGCTGGCCGACGCCGGGTTCAAGGTGTCCTCGTTGCCCGTGCGCCCGCCGATGACCCGGCCCGACTGGCACGACGACGAGTGGCACCCGCTGTGGGCCGCCCACGCCGAGACCGGCATGGTGGTCGGCTTCCACATCGGCACCGAGCCCATCGACCCCACCGAGCGGGTCGGTCGGTACTACCGCGGGCCGGGCGGGGCGGTCCTCAACTACGTCGAGACCACGTACGGCGGGCAGCGGGCGGTCACCAAGCTCATCGCGTCGGGTGCGCTCGACCGCCATCCCGAGCTGCGCGTGCTGGTGTCCGAGGGCGGCGCGACCTGGGGTCCGTTCATCGCCGACCGCATGGACGAGGGCTACCGCCAGCATGGCGCCGCCGTCCGCCCCAAGCTGTCGAAGCGGCCGAGCGAGTACCTGTACGGCCAGGTCTACGCGTCGTTCCAGCACGACGCCTCGGCGGTCAAGGCCTGCACGGCCATGGGCTGGCAGAACGTCCTGTGGGGCAGCGACTACCCCCACTTCGAGGGCACCTTCGGCCACACCCAGGAGACGCTGCACGCGCTGTTCGACGACGTCGACCCGGCGGCCAGCCGCCGCATGCGCATCGGTGCCTTCCAGGAGCTGTTCCCCCACGTCCCCGAGCCACCCGCGGACGGCCACCAGCGGCCCGCCTGAAAAGCCGCAGGGGCCCGCGCCCCGTACGGTGAGGACGTCCTCGCCTTCATCCCCGCCCCGCCCGGCAACGGCATCCACCTCGGCTCGCTGGAGGTGCGCGCCTACGGCCTGATGATCGGGCTCGGCGTCCTCGCCGCCGGATGGTTGGCGGGACGGCGGTGGGAGCAGCGGGGCGGCAAGCGCGACGACATCTGGGCCATCGCCGTGTGGGCCGTGCCGGCCGGGATCATCGGGGCGCGGGCGTACCACGTGATCACCGACCCCGAGCTGTTCCGGGGCCGCTGGCTGCACGTGTTCGCCATCTGGGAGGGCGGGCTCGGCATCCCCGGTGGCATCGCGGTCGGCGTCGCGACGGGCGCGTACGTGGCCCACCGCCGTGGGCTGCCCGTGCCGATGCTGCTCGACGTCGTCGCCCCTGCGCTCCCGTTGGCGCAAGCCATCGGCCGGTGGGGCAACTGGTTCAACCAGGAGCTGTTCGGCCGCCCGACGAGGCTGCCCTGGGCGCTGGAGGTGGATCCGGCGCACCGTCCCCCCGGCTTCGCGCAGTACGCCACGTTCCATCCGACGTTCCTCTACGAGGCGTTGTGGAACCTCGCCGTCATCGGCGTCCTGCTCTGGGTCGAGCGGCACGTTCGGCTGCGGCCCGGCCGGCTCTTCGTCGTCTACGTGGGTTGCTACGCGCTGGGGCGGCTGTGGATCGAGGCCCTGCGGATCGATCACGCCAACCGGATCGCGGGCCTGCGCCTCAACGACTGGGTCAGCCTCGCCGCCGTGCTGGTCGTCGTCGTGGTGCTCGTGCACGACGCCCGCTCATCCCGGTCGGCACCCCCGGCACCGG
>DASXAI010000202.1:0-1700 GCA_036406775.1 Acidimicrobiales bacterium | reverse complement strand
CATCGACCACCTGCTACGGGCCGCCGACGAGGCGATGTACGAGGCCAAGCGGGCTGGCAAGCGCGGTGTACGACTCCGACGACCCGGGTAGCGTCGACCGGGACATGAGCGTCCCGAACGCCTCCGAGCTCCACGAGCCGCTGCCGCCGCCCCAGGCCATCGTTCCCTACGAGGAAGCGGCCGCCCCTCCCGTCGCCGTCTCCCGGCCGCGCACCCTCACGCAGGGGTGGCGCTGGGTGCTGGCGGCCGGCTGGGCCACGGTGATGGCGGGCATCGGCGTCGTGGCCAACACCGGCTTCATCCTCGGCGACCCGCCCTTCTGGGCGGGCAACGGCCTCGCCGTGCTGCCGTTCATCATGCCCGCCCTCGTCCTCGTCGCCCTGGCCGGCGACTGGCGCTACACGATCCCGCTGTCGTTCGCCGCCGTCGCCTCCACCGCCATCATCGGCGTCATCGACCTCTCCCACGCCCGCCCCATGGGCTACGGCGAACTCCTCTTCGCCCTCGTCGGCCTCCTCGTCACCCTGGCCGCCCTGGCCGGCCGCGTGCCCCGCCCCACGGGTTCTGACGACGCTTAGCGGGATATACGACACTCCAGCGACGCGAGAAGCACCTAACTGACCATGGCGGCGCCGACGGTGGCGTTGGTGACCTCGTCGACGAGCAGGAGGCTGCCGGTGGCGCGGGAGGCGGCATACGGGTCGACGGCGAGGCCCGTGGCGGTGCGCAGCCGGATCGTCCCGAGGTCGTTGAGCGCGACGGACGCCGGCGCCGGCTCCCGGGCCATCTCGACCACGTCGAGGCGGTCGACCAGCTCGGTGACGACGGCGCGCGCCACCCGGGTGGTGTGCTGCACCAGCAGGCGGTCGCCCGCCGCCAGCGGCCGCTCGGCGAACCAGCACACGGTGGCCTCGAGCTCCTGGGTCACCGTCGGGACGGGCTCGGCGGCGATGAGGTCGCCCCGCCCGACGTCGAGGTCGTCGGCCAGCGTCACGGCCACTGCCGCCCACGGCGCCGCCTCCTCGAGCGAACCGTCGTGGCTGTCGATGCTCACGATGCGGGTCCGCTCGCCGGCGGGGAGCACCATCACCTCGTCGCCAGGCCGTAGCACGCCGGCCACGACCGGACCGGCGTAGCGCCGCGTGCCGTCGTGGCGGATGACCCACTGGACCGGGAGACGGGCACCGACGGCCGCCCCGGCGGGCGCCACCATCTCCACCGTCTCGAGGTGCTCGAGCAGGGTCGGCCCGCCGTACCAACCGATGTCGGTGGAGCGGTCGACGACGTTGTCGCCCTGCAGCGCCGAGATCGGGATCGGCGTCACGGTGCCGATGCCGACGGCGTCGGCGAGGACAGCGAACTCCTCGGCCACGGCGTCGAAGGCGTCCTCGGACCAGTCGACGAGATCCATCTTGTTCACGGCCAGCACGACGTGACCGACGCCGAGCAGCCCGGTGACACAGGCGTGGCGGCGGGTCTGCTCGACCAACCCGGCCCGGGCGTCGACCAGGATCACGGCCACGTCGGCGGTGGACGCCGCCGTGACCATGTTGCGGGTGTAGCGGGCGTGGCCGAGCGGAAGCCGAGCGGGTCGGCGAAGCAGGCGAACTCCTCGGCCAGCTCGTCGAAGCGGGCCTCGGACCAGTCGACGAGGTCCATCTTGTTGACGGCGAGCACCACCCGGGGGATGCCGAGCGTGG
>DASXAI010000201.1:0-8243 GCA_036406775.1 Acidimicrobiales bacterium | reverse complement strand
GGCCCCTCCTCGCGAATGAGGTACACCGGCGGCCGGTCGAACAGGCGGGCCGTGAGCTCCTGCAACGCCGTCTTGTGGTCGAGCACGGCCAGCCGGTCGACGACGTCGTCGAGGCGGTGCCCGAGCAGCCCGGTGAGCACGTGGCGCACGGCGTCGGGGCCGCCGTCGACGTAGACGGCGCCGATCACGGCCTCGAGCGTGTCGGACAGGATCGACGGCTTGCGCCGGCCGCCCGCCGCCGCCTCGCCTTTGCCGAGCAGGATCGACTCGCCGAGCCCCACCGAGTCGGCCATCTGGGCCAAGGCGGTGGCGTTCACGACGGCCTTGCGCAAGTCGGTGAGCTTGCCCTCGGGCAGGTCGGTGTAGCGGTGGTAGGCGATGTCGGCGACGACCCAGCCGAGGACGGCGTCACCGAGGAACTCAAGCCGCTCGTTCGACGGGTTGCCGGGGTACTCGGCGCACCACGACCGATGGGAGAGGGCCTGGCGCAACAGGAACGGATCTCGGAAGTCGTGGCCGAGCCGGCGCGAGAGCGCCTCGAGGTCCGAGCCGTCGCTCAGGTGGCGTTCACCCTTGCGTAGACGTAGTCGACGGCGTCGCGGACGGTCTTCAGGTCCTCGAGGTCCTCGTCTTCGATGCGGAAGCCGACGGTGCGCTCGCCCAGCTCCTCCTCGAGCGCCTCGACCAGCTCGATCAGGGCCAGCGAGTCGGCCCCCAGGTCGTCGGCGAACGACTGACCCTCGGTGATCCCCCCAGCGTCGATCTCCAAGATGTCGGCGAGGCGGTCCCGGATGAGCTCGAAGACCTCCCGGCGGTCCATCGGGCTCTGTTCGACGTGGGTCTCGGCGGGCACCGGCTCTCCTCGTGGCGGCGGCTGATCGGCCAGTCAGATCCTACCGCCCAGGCCGCTTGACCAGGTGCAACAGCCGTACCTGCGCTTTTAGTCCCGCGTGACCGCCGCCCGGAGCTCGCCGACCAGGTCGGCGTCGACCATCTCCCGCCCCACCCGGATGGCGTTCACGATGGCCCGGGCCCCGGAGGAGCCGTGGCTGATGATGCACACACCGTCGACGCCGAGGAGCATGGCACCGCCGTAGGTGTCCGGGTCGAGGGTCTCGTACAGAGGCAGGAGGGCCGGGAGCAGGGCATCGGCCGGCTCCTTGTACTCGGGGGCCGACGCGAAGGCGCCGAGCAGGGCCGTGGCGATGGCCTTCAGCCCGCCTTCGAGCGTCTTGAGCACGACGTTGCCGGTGAAGCCGTCGGTGACCACGACGTCGACGGCGCTCGTCATGATGTCGCGGCCTTCGACGTTGCCCACGAACCGCACGCCGGGCGCCGACACGAGCCGCTCGTGGGTCTCCTTCACGAGCGTGTTGCCCTTGCTCGACTCCTCGCCGATCGACAGGAGACCGACCTTGGGCTCGCCGATGCCGAAGCGGTGGCGGGCGAACACGGTACCCATCTGGGCGAACTGGACCAGCCACTCCGGTTGGCACTCGGCGTTGGCGCCGGCGTCGAGCAGCACCGTGGGTGTCTCGCCCGGCACCGGGATGGGCGTAGCGATGGCCGGTCGGCTCACGCCTTTGATGCGGCCCATCCGCAACAGCGCCGACGCCATCGTGGCTCCGGTGTTGCCGGCCGACACCATGGCGGCGGCCCGCCCGTCCCGGACGGCCTCAGCCGCCCGCACCAGCGAGGAGTCCTTCTTGCGGCGCACGCCCTGGGCCGGGTCGTCGTGCATCTCGATGACCTCCGAGGCGTCGATCACGTCGATCCCGTCGACCGTCGGCAGATCGGCCCGGCGCCCGACGAGCACCACGGCTATGCCCGCCTCCATCGCCTGGCGGGCGCCCCTCACGATCTCCTTGGGCGCCTTGTCACCGCCCATCGCGTCCACGGCGATGGGAAGCGGCGTCATCGCCGGGCTAACCGACGTCGACGGCGACGCGGCCCTTGTAGTAGCCGCAGTTCGGGCACACGATGTGGGGCCGCTTGGCGTTGCCACAGCGGGGGCAGATGCTGCGCGCCGGGGCGTCGAGCTGCCAGGCGGCGGCGCGGTGGCTGCGGCTCTTCGACTTCGACTTCTTCTTCTTGGGGACGGCCATCGCTCCCGAATCCTTCCCGTGCGAGCCGGAAGAGCCTACCGGAACCCGTTCCTGGCAGGCGATCGCGCCAGAAGCGACGCGTTCCGCCGACAAGATCCGGTCAGTTCGGATCCAGGCGGTCTCGCAGGTCGTCGAGCGCCGCCCACCGCGCGTCCGACAGATCGGGTTGGTGGCCGCAGTCGACCTCGTTGCGGTCGACGCCGCACTCGGGGCACAGCCCGGCGCAGTCGGATTGGCACAGCGGGGCGAGGGGCAGCTCCAGCAGCACCGCCTCCCGCACGAGCGGCTCGAGGTCGAGCACCTCGCCGTCGATGGCGAACGCCTCGTCGCTCTGGGGATCGGGTTGGTAGAGCTCGCGGACGGTCACGTCGAGCCGCCCGTGCGCGGGTCCCAAGCAGCGCCGGCACGCCGCCTCCCACGGCGCCGACACCTGCCCGGTGACGACGATGCCGTCGGTGAGGCTCTCCAGCTCGAGGTCGACGTCGATCGGCGCGCCCGCTGGCACCGTCGAATCCACGACGGTGAAGCCCTCGGACGGCACGGTCAGCCGGACCGACTTGCGGCTCGCGGGCCGCCGCAGGAGTTCGGCGACGTTGATCAGCAGGGCGGCGCGGGCGGTCTCGCCCGTCACATCCGGTCCTGGTCGAAGAAGCCGGCGCTGCGCTGCTCCTCGGTGGGATCGGGCTCGGCCTGGCGCCGGGCGGGCACGCCGATGGCGAGTTTCTCCCGGCCCGCCGCCACCGTCTTCATGAGCCGGTCGAGCAGGATCTCGAAGCTGGCGAGGCGCTGATCGACGAAGTCCTCGGTCTCGTGACGCATCGTGCGAGCGCCGTTCTCGGCCGCCTCCACGATCTGGCGCGCCCGGTGCTCGGCCGCCCGCACGACCTCGGTGCGCTGCACCATGCGCTCGGCCTGGGCGCGGGCGGCGTCGAGGATGTCGTCGGCCTCGCGCCGCGTCTTCGTGAGGAACTCGTCGCGCTCCTTCAGCATCCAGCGGGCGTGGCGCAGTTCGTCGGGGAGCCGGTTCAGTGCTTCCTCGAGCATCTCGAGGATCTCGTCGCGGTTGATCATCGGGGACGACGAGAGCGGGATCGTGCGGGCGGTGGCGATGATGTCGATGACCCGCCGCAGGAGCGTCTCGGAGTCGTTGATCGAGTGGTGCTCGTCGTAGATCGACGTCATCGGCCGTACCTCTCCTTGAGCGCCCGCGCCACGGGCCCAGGCACGAGCGCCGACACGTCGCCACCCTCGGCCGCGATCTCCCGGATCCACCGGGACGAGAGGAACCCGGCGGCGCTCCCGGCGGGCAGGAACACGGTCTCGACGCCCGTGACCGCCTTGTTCGTCTGCGCCATCTGCATCTCGATCTCGAAGTCGCCGGCGACACGGACGCCTTTCACCACGAAGTCGGCTCCGAGCGCCTGCGCCGCGTGCACCACGAGGCCCTCGTGCGCCGACACGTGGACACCGGTCAGGTGGGCGAGCGACTCCTCGATGAGCGCGAGCCGCTGCTCCAAGGGGAAGAACCCGGGCTTCTCCCGGTTCACCATCGCCGCCACGATCACCTCGCCGAACAACCGCGAGGCGATCTCCACGATCTCCACGTGCCCGTTGTGCAGCGGGTCGAAGCTCCCCGGATACAAGACCTTGGACAAGCCACTCACGTTCCTAGCCGCCCGGTCGGGGCCGGGCGAACGTGACCACGGTACCGCCGTAACGCCTGGTCCGGACGACACGCCACCCCTGGCCAGGGTCGATGGGCCGGTTCGACTCACACACGACGAGACCGGCCGGGAGGGCGTCGAGCAGCGCGTCCCAGCCTTCGAACGCGTACGGCGGGTCGCACAGCGCGAGGTCGACGGGGTCCGGGTGGCGGGTGAGATAGGCCTCGGCGGTCACGGCCACGACCGTCGCCTCGGCGGTCAAACCGGTCGATGTGAGGTTGGCGCGCAACGCCTCCAGAGCCGAGCGGGACGGCTCGACGAACGTGCAGTGGCGCGCCCCGCGGGAGAGGGCCTCGATCCCGAGAGCACCCGAGCCGGCGAAGAGGTCGAGCACGCTGACGTCGTCCACGGTGTCCATGCTGTAGAGGGCGTTGAAGATCGACTCGCGCACCCGGTCGCTCGTCGGGCGGGTGTCGCTGCCGTCAGGTGCGACGAGCCGCCGGCCCTTCGCGCTGCCGGCCACCACTCGCACGGCGCCAGTATGTGTCCCATGCCCGAGGCCGTTCGCATCGTTCGCATCGACCAGAGCCACGCCCGCAACGCCGTCGACTCCGCCACCGCCGAGCGCCTGCACGACGAGTTCGTCGCGTTCGACGCCGATCCCGACGCCAAGGTCGCCGTCCTCACCGGCGACGAGCAGGCGTTCTGCGCCGGCGCCAACCTGCGCCAGCTGCCGAGGCTGCGGGACAGCGGGCCGTTGGGACCGACCCGCCTGCAGCTGTCGAAGCCCGTCATCGCCGCCGTCGAGGGCTGGTGCGTGGCCGGCGGCGTGGAGCTGGCGGCGTGGTGCGACATCCGCGTGTGCGGCGAAGGAGCGCGCTTCGGCTGCCTCGAACGACGATGGGGCGTGCCGCTGATCGACGGCGGTACCTACCGGCTGCCACGCATCGTCGGTCTGGGTCGGGCCCTTGACCTCATCCTCACCGGCCGCGAGTTCGACGCGGCCGAGGCCTACGACGTCGGCTTCGCCGCCCGTGTCGTCCCCGATGGCACCGCGCTGGAGACGGCCATCACCCTCGCCGAACAGATCGCGGCGTCGCCCTGGCCAGCGGTGGTCCACGATCGGATGAGCGTGTACGAGGGGCTCGGGATGGAGCTGGCCGACGGCCTCGCCAACGAGGACCGCCATGGGCGAGAGGTGATCTTCGGCGGCGGGTTCCTGGAAGGCGTGGCGCGCTTCGAAGAGCGGCCGCGGTGACGGCGCCGGCCCGTGAGATCACGTGCATCGACTGCGGCGGCCGGGCCCACCTCATCTCCTACGAACCGGAGGACGGCCGTTGGGAGGCGGGCGACGTCGTCGTCTACCGCTGCGCCGACTGCAACGACCGCTGGGACGTCGTGCTCGAAGAGGAGGATCTCGCCGAGTAGTCCGCCGACCGCCCCTCCCCGCCGAAGCGACGCTTTTCGACACTGGACGTCGATATCCGTCACGTCGGTGCAGTGAGGCCGGGCCGCCTACGCTGGCGCCGTGCCTGACGAGCCGGAAGACCGACCCGACCTCATCGCCCGCGCGCTGGCCACGACGATCGTGGCCACCCTCATCGGGCTGCTGCTCGGAAAGATCTTCGGCAAGCGCGTCGGGTTCGTCGCCATGCTCGCCACTGCCGTCGGCCACGAGGTGCTCGACGCGCCGGTGGCCCGCCAACTGAGCAAGCTCGGCATCTGACCGCCCGCTCCGAGCCGACTCGCTGGCAACGAGTCGGCTGACGATGCGGGATCCGAGCAGTTAGCCGACTCCCTCGGATGCTGTCGGCTCACGACGAGAACAGGCCGACCGGACCATTCAGGTCGCAGCGTGCGGAATCCCTCAGCGGCAAACGCGAACCGGCCGACGCCGTCGGGCGTAACCCTCACCATCGCTGTGGGCCGCTGTAGCCCCATTACACGAGGGAGAAAAATGCGGTTGAAACGCGTTGTCCTTGCATCGACCGGCTTGGCGTTGGCGTTCGGCGCCATCGCCTTGGTTCCAGGAACGGCCAGTGCCGAACGAAGCGACCCGTGCCAGAACCTGGCTGAACAGGCACGAGTCCACAACAACCTTTCCAGAAGCTTCTCGTCGATGGCCATGGTCCTCATCAACACTGGCAACACCTCGCAAGAAACCCTTGACATGATCGAGACGTACATCCAGTGGTCCCAGGACTACGCCGCGCTGGCTACCGAGGACATGGCCGACTTCGCGGGCTTGTGCTGACCTTTCCGAGCATGGGAGGAAGGGCCGATCGGACCATGGGAAAAGGCCGATCGGATCACTGACCGGGCCGGCGATCGGCGCGAGTGTGGGACTCATGACGGCGGCGCTGTGGGACGAGTGGGCCGAGATGAGCATCACCCACCGCGACGTGCGCGACCCGGATGTCGCGGCGGTGCTCCGGCTCGTCCAGCGCGAAGCCGAGACTGACCGCCTCCGAGCCGACTCGCTGGCAACGAGTCGGCTGACGATGCGGAATCCGAGCAGTTAGCCGACTCGCTCGGATCGAGTCGGCTGAATCACGACTTGAAGAGGAACTCCTCGGCTTCGTCGGTGAAGAACTGCGACAGCTCCTCGGCCAGGTCCGGGTGATCGCGAAGGTCCGGGTCGGCGTCTACGACGGTGAAGGCGGCCTCGCGCGCCAGCTCGACGAGCTCGCGGTCGCGCCGGAGTGACGCGAGCTTGAGGTCGTTGCGGCCGGTCTGCGCGGTGTTCATGATCGTGCCCTCGCCCCGCAGCTCGAGGTCGACCTCGGCGAGGGCGAACCCGTCGGTGGTAGCCACCAACGCCTCGATCCGCGGTGACGGGCCCTCGCCCGGCTCGCTCCCGCCCGTCACGAGCCAGCACGTCGAGGCGACCGAGCCGCGACCGACGCGGCCCCGTAGCTGGTGGAGCTGGGCGATGCCGAAGCGGTCGGCGTCGAGCACCACCATCACGGTGGCGTTGGGCACGTCCACGCCGACCTCGATGACGGTGGTGGCGACGAGCACGTCGAGCGCGCCGGTGCGGAAGCGCTCCATCACTGCTTCCTTCTCCGCCGCCGGCAGCCGCCCGTGGAGCAACCCCAGTCGCAACCCGGCCAGCTCGCCGGTCTGCAGTCGCAGGTACGTCTCCTCGGCCGACGCCACCTCGAGCTTGTCGGACTCGTCGATCAGCGGCGTCACGACGTAGGCCTGGTGGCCGGCGGCGACGGCGCCCCGCACGTCGGCCCACACCGCTTCCTCGAACAGCGGGCCGTCGGCCCAGCGCGTCGTGATCGGGGTGCGACCCGGCGGCAGCTCATCGAGCACGCTCACGTCGAGATCGCCGTAGACCGTCATCGCCGCCGTGCGCGGGATCGGCGTCGCCGTCATGACGAGAACGTCGGGCACAGCCGCACCCTTCGATCGCAGCGCGGCCCGCTGCTCGACGCCGAAACGATGTTGCTCGTCGATCACGACGACACCGAGCGACGCGAACTCCACGCCCTCCTGGATCAACGCGTGCGTCCCGATGACGAGGTCGACCCGACCGTCGGCCAGCCCGGCCAGCACGTCACGGCGCTCGTTGCCCGTGACGCGGTTGGTGAGGAGCGCGACCCGCAGCGGCCGCTCGCCGAACAGCGTCTCGCCCCTGTCCTCGACGGTGAGTCCGTCGAGCAGCAGGGCCACCGACGCCGCGTGCTGCTCGGCCAGCACCTCGGTCGGTGCCATGAGCGCGCCCTGGTGGCCCCCCTGGACGGCCGTCA
This sequence comes from Acidimicrobiales bacterium, assembly GCA_036406775.1. Taxonomy (GTDB): domain Bacteria; phylum Actinomycetota; class Acidimicrobiia; order Acidimicrobiales; family Ilumatobacteraceae; genus DASXAI01. The sequence continues at coordinate 716 of DASXAI010000201.1, read as the reverse complement.
GCAGCGCCGATACCGCCACCACCGTCTTGCCCGAGCCGACGTCGCCTTGGAGCAGACGGTGCATCGGGTGGGGCCCGGCCAGGTCGGCCTGGATCTCGACGATGGTGCGGCGCTGGGCGCCCGTCAACGGGAACGGCAGATGCTCGTGGAACCGGCGCACCAGCGAGCCGGCGACGTCATGGCGGATGCCGGCCGCGTCGCGCTCGAGCGCCCGCTTGCGCAGCACGAGCACCAGTTGGACGCGGAGCAGCTCGTCGAAGGCGAGGCGCCGGCGCGCCAGCTCCTTGTCCCGCATCGTCTCCGGGGCGTGGATGGCGAAGAACGCCGCCCGCCGGTCGACCAGCCCGTAGCGCTGGCGCACCGATGCCGGCACCGGATCGGGGATGCCGTTGGCGTCCCAGCGCTGCAGCGCCTTCTCGACGAGCGCGGCGATCTCCCACGTGGCGATGGCTGCCTTCTCGCTCTGTGGGTAGATCGGCACGATGCGGCCCGTGCGGTCACCGATGAGGTCGACGATCGGGTTCGTCATCTGGAGGCCGCCGCGGTACACGTCGGCCTTGCCGAACAGCGCCACCTCCATGCCCGGCCGCAGCTGTCTCTCCCGCCACGGCTGGTTGAAGAACACGACGCTCAGCCGGCCCGACCCGTCGCCGACCGTCGCCGTCACCATCGTCCGCCGGGTCCGCGTCTGGCGCCGGTTGACCGACCGCACCGTC
>DASXAI010000200.1:0-10090 GCA_036406775.1 Acidimicrobiales bacterium | reverse complement strand
CATCCACCTGTCCCACCAGCCGCCCCATCTCGGGGAGGCGTCGGTGGCCATCGACGCCATGGCCGCCCTGGTCGACAGCCTCGGCGACCGGCTCGGGCCCAACGCCTCGGTGCTGCGCGACGCCCTGGGCCAGATCCGCATGGCCTTCGTCCAGGTGAAGGGCGGTCAGGACGCAGGCGACAGCGCCACCGCCTCGTAGCGCCCCCGGTGCCATGGCACCACGTCGAAGCAGACCGACGTCCCGACCTCGATGGTGCGAGTGCCGTCGGCGATCTGTGTGCAATGGAAGCCGTAGGCCGCGCCGTCGGCGGCGGTGACGGTGCCGAGGCCGGTGGCCTCGTCGAACTCCGAAACGACGCCGGTCAATGCACGATCTTGGCGATCGGCAGTTCCACGATGTCGGTGGCGCCGGCGTCCTTCAGGTCCGGGATGAGGCGGTTGATGCTGCGCTTCTCCACGACCGTCTCCACCCCGTAGCCGCCGCCGGCCAGCGACGAGATGGTGGGCGACTTCATCGCCGGCAGGATGGCGAGGACGGCGTCGCGCGCCTCCTCCGAGACGTTCAACTTCATCAGCACCTTGCCCCGAGCCTCCAGGGCGCCGAGCAGCAGCGTGTGGAGCTGCGTCATGGCGTGCCGCTTGGCCGGGTCGGCCGCGCTGGCGGGGTGAGCGATCAGCTCGGTGTAGGACACGATGATCGTGTCGATGACGCGCAGACCCGCGGCCCGTAGGGCGCGCCCCGTCTCGGTGATGTCGACGATGCAGTCGGCGATGTCCGGGATCTTGGCCTCCGACGCCCCGTAGGACAGGCGGATGTCGGCCTGCACGCCCCTCGATTCGAAGAAGCGCCGCGTCAGCTCCGGGTACTCGGTCGAGACCCGCACGCCGTCGGGCAGGTCGGCGACGCGCTTCACCTCGTCGTCGGCGCCCACCGCCACGACCATCTTGATGGGGTTGCTCGTGGCCTTCGAGTAGGCGAGCTCGCCCAGGCTCACGACGTCGGCACCGGTCTCCTCGATCCAGTCCCGGCCCGTGATCCCGAGGTCGAACAGCCCCTCGGCCACGTACAGCGGGATCTCCTGGGGCCGCAGGATGCGCACTTCGTCGATGCGGGGGTCGTCGACCTCGGCCTTGTAGTCGACAGTGGACGACCGCAGGATCGTGAGATCGGCCGCCTCGAACAGGTCGAACGTGGCTTTCTCCAGCGAGCCCTTGGGGAGGACGAGCCGCAGCACGACCCACCAGTGTAGGGAGGCGTGTACGCGGCCGGCCCGGCGGGGTACACCGGAGCCGTGCCCACGGCCGTACGACCACGGCCGGCGATCGGGCGGGCGCCGTCGATTTCGACGACCCGCGTCGGCGCGCTCGACGCGCTGCGGGGTCTGGCCATCGCCTTGATGGTGTTCGTGAACAACCCCGGCGACCGCGAGGCCATGCCGGCGCAGTTCGTGCATTCACCCTGGCACGGCTACCGGGTGGCCGAGCTGGTGTTCCCGCTCTTCCTGGTGAGCGTGGGCGTGTCGATGGCCTTGTCGTCCCGCTCGCCCCGAGCCCGGCCGATGCTGCGCCGGGCGGCGCTGCTCTTCGTCATCGGCTGCGTTCTGGTGAGCGTCAAGTACCGGCACCCGGCGCCGTCGACGGGCACGCTGCAGTTGATCGCCGGCGCCTCGATGCTGGCGTGGGCGGCGCGCCGCTGGCTCTCGCGGCGTGGTCAGGCCGTGTACGCCGCCGTCGTGCTGGCCGGGCTGTGGATCGGGTTCACCTTCACCGGCTGGGCGGCGGGGACGAACCTGGCGGCGCGGGTCGACCGGCTGGTGTTGGGCGCGCCGTCGGATCTCGGGCTGCTCGGGATGGTGAGCGCGTCGACGCTCGTACTGGGAGGCACGTGGATCGGCGCGGCGCTGCGCCTGGTGCCGACGCCACGGGCTCGGGCCATGCTGGTGGCGGGGGCGGGCGGGCTGGCCACCGTGGTGGGCCTCGCCGCCGCCGCGGCGATCCCGTTGAACAAGCGCCTGTGGACACCGTCGTACGTCGTGCTGAGCTTCGGGCTGTCATGCCTCGTGCTGGCCGCCTTCCTGTGGTGGGACGGCCGGCGCCTCCGTCGCACCGGGCTGGAACCGCTCGAGACGCTCGGCACCAATGCCCTCGTGGCCTACGTCGTCACCTCGCTGGCGGCGACGACGGTGCTCCTGCCGGCCCAGGATCCGGTCGTGGACACCATCGCCGGCGTCGCCGGCCGTCCGGTCGCCGCCGTGGCGTGGGCGGCCGGTGTCCTTGCGCTCGCCTACGTCGTGTGCCGGGCGCTCCAGCGCCGGCGCGTGTTCCTGCGCGTCTAGTGGGGTGTCGGCTCCTCGGCCAGGAGCCGGAGGGCGTGGGGCAGGATGTCGAGCACGGCGTCGAGCTGCTCGACGCAACCCTTCGGCGACCCCGGCGCGTTCAGGATGATGGCCCGGCCCCGCACGCCGGCGATGCCGCGTGACAGCCGGCCCAGCGGGCTCACGAGGCGCATGGCCTCGGCCAGACCGGGTGCCTCGCGCTCGATCACGGCCCGGGTGCCCTCCGGCGTGAGGTCGCGGGGCGCGAAGCCCGTGCCGCCGGTCGACACGATGACGCCGGCGAAGCCGTCGCCCATCGCGGTCAGGGCGGCCGCCACCGACTCGGTGCCATCGGCGACCACCCGGTGATCGACGACGTCGTAGCCGGCTGCGGCCAGCCGTTCGACGAGGGCGGCGCCCGACCGGTCCTCGCGGGTGCCGCGGACCACACCGTCGGAGACCGTGAGGACCTTGGCCCGCAGCGGCACGTCGTCGCTCATGCCGGCCGACGGTAGCGAAGCACCGTCATGCCGTCGGTGTCCTCGTCCTGCGGCAGGATCCGGACGCCGGAGCCGTAGGGGCGCCACGGCGCCGACGGCGGGGCGAGGACGGGCCAGCCGCCGTCGTCGTCGTGCCCGATCGACTCGGCGGCCGTGAGCGTGCACACGCTGTAGACGAGGACGCCGCCCGGCCGCACGAGGAGGCGCGCCGCCGCCAGCAAGGCGCCTTGAACCCCCACCAGGCGGTCGATGTCGTCCGGTTCGATGCGCCACCGGGCGTCGGGGCGCCGGCGCAGGGCACCGAGGTTGGAGCACGGCGCGTCGACGAGCACCCGATCGAACGCGTCGGCGCGCAGCGGCGGGTGCGTCCCGTCGGCGGCGACGACGGCAAGCCGGCTGCGGTCGAGCCCGAGTCGCTCGGCGTTGGCGACGACGAGGCCGGCGCGGCCGGGCCGCAGTTCCAGCCCCACCACGAAGGCGCCCGCCTCGGCCATGGCCGTCGCCTTGCCGCCCGGCGCCGCGCACATGTCAACAACCCGCTCGCCGGGACGGGCCTCCACCAGCTCGGCCACCCACTGCGACGCCCGGTCCTGCGTGTAGCCGTCGGGGCGGGTCGTGACAGGCGGGGCCTCGTTCATGCGCTCGAGGGCGACGACGGCGTCGGCCTCGCCCAGCTCGGCAATCATGCGGTCCACCATCCAGTCCGGGTACGAGAGGCGTGTGGCGAGGTCGGGCCACTCGACGGGCGTGGCCGCCACCCGGCGCAGGATGGCGTTCACGAAGCCCCGGGCCCGCCCCGGCGCCAACCCCACGGTGGCGCTGACGGCGGCGTGGGCCGGTACACCCGCGAACAGGAGCTGGTAGGCGCCGAGGCGGAGCACCGTACGGACCTCCGCGGCCGGCTCCTTCACGATGAAGCGGTCGACGGCGAAGTCACAGGCGCGCCGCATCCGCGTCGTGCCGTACACGAGCTCCGTCACGAAGGCGCGGTCGCGGCTGTCGAGCGGCGAGCGCGCCAGCATGGCCGGCACGACGAGATTGGCGTAGGCACCGTCGTATTCGATGCGGTGCAGGGCGTCGAGGGCGACGCGGCGAGCGTCGGTCATACGCCGGGGAGCTCGCCAGGCGCGGGGTGGGCGCCGTTGCGCCACGCCGTCACCGTCATCGGCGCCTTCCCCTCGGGCTGGACCACCTCCAGCCGGAGCTGGCCGTCGGCGACCGTGGCGGCGAGCACCTTGAGCCGCTTGCCCCGGAACGTCGTCCACGCGCCTCCGACCCGCACGAGACGGGCCAGCTCCTCGGGCGGGCGCGTCCAGTCGAGCTCGAGGTCGGCGGGCTCGACCTTCGCGGCGTACACCGCCTCGCCCTGTTGCGGCGTGGCCGTGGCCAACCCGTGCTGCAGCGTGTCGACGAGCAGCGGCGTGCCCACGTCCACGAGCGTCGCCCGCAGGTCGTCGGCGGTGGTCGTCGGACCGATCGGCACCCGCTCGCACGCGAACACCGGCCCGGTGTCGAGACCTTCCTCGATCTGCATGACGCAGACGCCCGTCTCGGTGTCGCCGGCCAGGATCGCCCGCTCGACCGGCGCCGCCCCCCGCCAGCGCGGCAGGAGCGAGAAGTGGAGGTTCACCATCGCCAGCTCGGCCAGCACGTGCGGCTTGACGAGGGCGCCGTAGGCGACGACGACGCCGAGGTCGGCACCTGCACCGAGGGCCTCGTCGACGCGGTGGGCCACCGGCAGGCCGAGCTCGAGAGCGGCCTCCTTCACCGGGCTGGGCGACGGCTCGGCCCGCCGGCCCCGCCGCTTGTCGGCGCGGGTCACCACGAGGGCGACGTCGAAGCCGGCCGCTACGACCGCTCGGAGGGGCGGGACAGCGAGCGTCGGCGTCCCGAGGAACACCAGCCGCTGCGGCCGGGCCGGGACCGGCGCCAGGGCCATGTCAGAGGAGGCGCAGACGGCGCTTCTCGGGCTTCGGCGCCGGCTCGGACTGGATCCGCCGCCACTCCGTCAGGGCCTCCTTGCGCTGCTCGGCCGTCATCCGGTCGAACATCAGGACGCCGTCGAGATGATCGAGCTCGTGCTGGAACAGGCGGGCCTCGAGCTCGTCCGCCTCGATCTGCACCTCGTTGCCGTCGAGGTCGTACCCCGAGATGAGCACTTCCTTGGGCCGCACGATCTCGACATAGAGGCGCGGGATCGACAGGCAGCCCTCGTCGTGCACCCACTCGCCGCGGCTCTCGGCGATGGTGGGGTTCACGATGGTGTGCGGGCCGGTGCCGTCGTCGAGGTCGTAGACGAAGAACCGCTTCTGAACACCGACCTGTGGCGCCGCCAGCCCGAGGCCGGGGGCGTCGTACATCACCTGCACCATCTCGTCGGCCAGGCGCACCAGCTTCCCGTCGATCTCGGTGACGTCGGACGCCCTCGACTTCAGGACGGGATCGCCGAAGATGCGGATCTGGTGGGCCATAGCCCCACCAGGCTATCGGCGCGGCCCGCCGTATCCTCGGTGCGTGGGCGCCGGCCACTACTTCGCCGAACGGCCGGACGTGGCGTCGTCGCGGCGCACGGTCTCGCTCACACTGCCCGACGTCGCCATGACGCTGACCACCGACCGGGGCGTGTTCGGGGCCGACCGGATCGACCCTGGCACCCGCTATCTCCTGCTGGAAGCACCTGCGCCGCCGGCGGCGGGTGACCTGCTCGACCTCGGCAGCGGGTACGGGCCCATCGCGCTGACCATGGCCCGTCGGGCGCCCGGCGCCACCGTGTGGGCGGTCGACGTGAACGAGCGAGCCCGGGACCTGTGCGCCGAGAACGCCCGCGCCCAGGGACTGGCGAACGTGCGCTGCGTCGGTCCCGACGACGTTCCCGATGATGTTGTATTTGCAACCATCTGGAGCAACCCGCCGATTCGGGTCGGGAAAGCGGTGCTGCACGAGCTGTTGCTGCAGTGGTTGCACCGGCTGGCGCCCGGCGCCGCCGCCCACCTCGTCGTCCAGCGCCACCTCGGCGCCGACTCGCTGGCGGCGTGGCTGACGGCCCACGGGTTCCCCACGGTGCGGCGCGGCTCGCGCCAGTCCTATCGCCTCCTCGACGTGACGTGCGACAGCTCGACGGCACCGGACTGAAACGCCTCCACCGCTCGTGGCGCCAGCGCACGAACGGCCGGTTGGCGTTGATCCTCGACGGCGTCGGCACGCCGGCCAACGTGGGGGCGATCGTGCGGACGGCCGCCGCCTACCGCGTCGAGCGGCTGTGGCTGGCGGGCGCCACGCCGCCGCTGTCGGCGCCGGGCGTGGCCAAGACGGCGCTGGGCACCGACCGCTACGTGCCCGCCGACGTCGTGCCGACGGGTTCCGACGCCGTGGCCGCGGCCCACGACGACGGCTTCGTGGTGGTGGCTATCGAGCTGTGCGACGGCGCCGTGCCGCTCCACGAACTGGCCCTGCCCGACGATGTCTGCCTCGCCGTCGGCCACGAGGACCACGGCCTGGCCCGGTCCACCATCGAGGCCTGCGACCACGTCGCCTTCCTGCCCATGCTCGGCCGCGTGGGATCACTCAACGTGGCCACCGCCGCCGCCCTCGCCATCTACGAGGTGCGCCGGCGGTCGTGGCCCGATCGTTCCGGTGCGCGATAAGTGTCGTATAAGGCGTTTCGGCGCGTCAGATCGATTTTTTAGGGGAGGTCGGGGCCGAGGTCCCACGTGGGCCACGCGCCGATCGTGGCGATGGCGCGGCTCATGACGGAGTACAGGACGCTGCCGTGGTCGCCGAAGCTGCCGTTGGTGGTGATGGCCCACGTGACGCCGTCGGCTTGGTGCACGACCATCCCGCGGGAGCTGGCCAGTGACCCGGTGTGCCCGAAGGTCGAGCCGCCGAAGAGGCGCACGCCGAGCCCCCAGCCGCCGGGGCCGGGCGTGAGCATCTGGAGGTAGGTGAGGGGGTCGAGGAGGTGCTCGCCCGGCAGGCCGGGGTCGAGGCCGTCGACCACTCGCACGAGGTCGGTGGGCGTGCCGACGAGACCGCCGGCGCCGAGCAACGACTCCATGAACCAGCCGACGCCGGGTTCCCACGGCGCCCCGTTGGCGTGGCTGACCTCGCCCGCCACGAGGGCGGCGCTGTGGCCCTGTTCCACGTCGTGGACGTTGCGGACGTCGAGCACCCGCTCCTGCAGCGCCTGGACGTAGGGCTCGCCGGTCACGGCCTCGACCACGAGGCTGAGGAGGCAGAAGTTCATGTTCACGTACGAGAAGCCGGCGCCGGGCGGGCCGGCCAGGCGCCGGGTGGCGATCCACTGCGCCGCCTCCTGGCACGACTGCGGGGCGAAGCCGGCCCGGTTGAAGAAGACGTCGGGGCTGGCGGCCAGGCCGGACGTGTGGTCGAGCAGGTCGCGGATGGTGATGTCGTTGAGCCGAGGATCGGCGTCGGGCGGCAACGGCACCGTGGCGGCGAGCACCGCGAAGGCGTGGTCGTGGAGCGACAGCTGGCCCGCTTGCACGAGCTGGAAGATGGCGGCCGCCGTGAGGACCTTGCTCATGCTGGCGTACCGGAAGCGCGAGTCGACTCGCGTCGGCGCGCCGGTAGCCGGGTCGGCCGTGCCGTAGCCGCGGGCGTAGACGATCCGGCCGTCCTTGGCCACGGCCACCGACGCCGCGGGCACACCGTCGGCCCGCAGGAACTGCTCGATGACGGCGTCGAAAGCAGGGAGCGGCTCGGCGCCCTCGGTCGACGGCGCCGCGGGGGCCACGGCGGGGTCGGGCGCCACCGGCCGGCCCACGACGTAGCCGGCGACGTCGACAACGAGATCGGTGCGGGCATCGGCCCACGCGCTGAGGGTCCCCCGCTGGCCCAGGCGCAGCCACGCCGTCGCCGTGGTGGGCCGGCCGTCCCCCCGCACGTGGAGGGTCGGGGTCTCGGGCCGGGCCGTTCCCCCCGGGTACAGGGTGACGGCGCCGCTGTCGGCGGGCCCCGACGCACTCACCTTCCCCAGCGCCGCCTGGGCCCCGAAAGGCGGCAGCCCGCCGCGATCGCCGATCGTGATGTCCCGCCGGAGCCGCACGTCGAGCGGTCCGCCGTCGCCGTTGGCGGTGTCGACGACACGGGCCGCCGGCAGCGGCAGGAACAGTCCCTCGGTGCTGACCTCGTTGGTGGCGTCGGTGACCCACGCCAGCACGTCGACCGCGAGATGGGTCGCGCCCGACGACTGGACCGTGACCGAGCCCTCGGTGCCGAGCGGCACCACGGCGAGGTTGGCCGTCGTCGAGCCGGCGGCCGGCACCATGACGGTGGTGGCGTCCGGGCGCGGCGTGCCCGTGGGCCACGCCGTCACCTGGCCGGGCGGGTCGCCGTCGGTGGCGGTGAGTTGTAGGAGGACGGCCTCGGCCCCCGCCGGTGGCAGCCCGGCGGCGCCGCTGTCGCCGGTGAGCGGCAGATCGAGCGGGCTCGTGCCGAGCGACGTGTCGAGGACGCGCGCCGGCGGCACCGTGACGAACCGGCCGTCGGCCGCACCCGCCGCGCTCGGGAGGAACCAGCCCTCGACGTCGAGGCTCACGGTGGCGTCGACGGTGGTCGACAGGGCGACGGCGCCGTCGAGGCCGATGGGCACGATCACGAATCCGCTGCCCGTGTCGCCCGCCGCCGCCAGGTCGACCGTCGCCGCCGGTGCGGGCCCGCCCGTGGTCGGCGCCACGGTGACCTGCCCGCCGCCGCCGGCGCCCGCCACCGTCAGGCCGAGGGCGACGGCGCTCACGCCCGCGCTCGGTACGCCGGCCTGGCCCAGCACCGGCACGCTGACGGTCTGACCGGCGGCCACCGTCCCCACCCACACCGCCGTCGGGGCCGACGGCACCACCCGGGTGGCCTGGCCCGGGACGATCGGGTCGGGCTCCAGCGTGCTGGGCGGGGGCGCCGTGGTGGTGGGCGCCGGCGCCGTGGTCGGGACCTCGATCGGCGCCGCGTCGTCCTGGCCGTGGACGGGCGGGTCGGCCGACGCCCGCTGACCGTGCTCGCGCACCACGAGGATCACGCCGGCCACCAGCAGGAGCGGCAGCAACAGCACCGTGATCCGGCGGCGGTAGTAGGTGAAGCGCGAGCGACGTCTGGGCATGGGCAGTCACGACGCCCCGGAACCCCGCCCGCAGACGTGCCGACCGTAGTCGACGTGACGGTATTGCACGCCAGGCGGGCATTTCCGTCACCTCGAGCCGGGTGTCATACCCGGAGGGGGTCGACCTCCACGCGCACCCGCCCGGGCGGCCGCACGGTTGCCGACAGGGCGTCGCACAGGGTGGGGTGGTCCGGCGCCCGGAGGAGCCAACGGCCGTCGGCCGGCCCGAGCACCTCGACGCCGAGCGGGCGCCCCAGCGCCGCGACGAACGCCTCGGCCGCCGGTCCCGAGACGGCGGCCAGGGCGGAGTACGGCGTGAAGCCCAGGGCCTGGCGGCGGGGCGCTTCGGTGGCCACGAGGCGGCCGGGGTCGGCGTGCAGGACGGCATCGAGCACCTCGTGGCGCGGCACCCGGGTCTGCACGACCAGGCGCCCGCCATCGCCCCGGCCCCCGGTGAGGCGGGCGGCGCGCGCCAGCAGTCCGATCGCCTGCTCAGCGGCCCGGTAGCGCGGCGCCAGCAGCTCCTGGTCGACGTCGAGGAAGGCCACCACGTCAGCCGCCGCCACCTGGTGGAGGACCGCTTCGGTGCCGATGTGGACGCGGCCCTCGGGCAGCGGCTCCCCCGCCGTCGCCGCCGTCGCCAGCACGACGGGGCCGCCGATGAGCGCCTCGATCTCCTCCCGCACCCGGGCCACGCCCGGGCGGATCGTCTTCATGCGGGACGCGCCGCAGTGCAGGCACACGAGCGGCCGGTCGGCACCGCAGCGGCGGCAGTGCAGCCGCCCGTCGTCGAGCTGCTCGACGGCGGCGGCGCACCGCTCGCAGCGGGCCAACTCGCCGCACGCCAGGCACGCCAGCAGCCGGGCCCGTCCGGGGGTATTGAGCACGCAGACGACGCGGGCGTCGCTGCGGAGGTGGCGAGTGAGCGCAGGCGACAGCAGCGTGGGCCGAGCCGGGTCGTCGTGACGGCGGTCGACGATCTCGAGGAGCGGCCACCCGGCCCGCTCGTCGTTGCGCGACGGTGTCACCAGCCGGCCTCAGCGGAGGGCCTCCAGCGACGGCACCGGCGACACCAGCACGCACGGCACTCCGGCCCGCTGGGTTCGCTCGACGGTGACGTCGCGGGCGTGCCACGTCGGCGCCCGCTCCTCCTGGAGCGACTC
>DASXAI010000199.1:0-5192 GCA_036406775.1 Acidimicrobiales bacterium | reverse complement strand
CCAAGCGTGATGTCACGAAGCAGCGTCTGCTCGACGCCGCCAATCGCCGCTTTCGCGCCCATGGCTACGAGCAGACGACGGCGGCGGCGATCGCCGACGAGGCCGGCGTCACGGAGCGGACGTTCTTCCGGTACTTCCCGTCGAAGGCCGATGTGCTCGTCGCCAACTGGGAGGGACACGCCCAAGCGCTGCGCGATGCCTTGGCCGTGAGCACCAAGCCGAAGGTCGCGGACGTCATCCGGGACGCGCTCGTCGCGTTCACCAATCGCATCGAGGGCGAGCTCGACGCCGGCATCGAGAGCGTCGTCCTGTTGTTCAACGACCGTGCTGCGTTCCTGGCCATCACGGAGACGCTGATGGACATCGAGACCGATCTGGCCGTCGCCATCGCCAAGCGGTCGTCTCGCCGGGTCGAGGACTTCGACGTGCGCTTGGCCGCCAACGCGGCCTTCGGTGTGTTCCGCGCCGCGGTGCGGGGCTTCGTCGTGCGCCGAACGTCACCGATGTCCGAGATGGTCACGGCCGGCATGCGCCGGCTGCGGCCCTGCTTCGCCGCCCTCGAGGTGGAGTCGCCGCCGCGCTAGTCGAGTCATCGGCGCGGAAGACTGGCACCATGCCCGACACCTTCCCGATGCTGCGTTCCGTCGTGCTCGATACGACCGACGCCCGTCGCCTGGCCGAGTTCTACCGCCAACTCCTCGGCTACGAGTACCGGCCCGGCGACGAGCCACCGCCCCCCAGCCAGCCCGACGAGGCCGGTGGGGATTGGCTGGTGCTCGTCGACCCCGCCGGCCGGGCCCGGCTCGCCTTCCAGCATGTCGAGCAGCTCGCGCCGTCGACGTGGCCGACCGGTGACGTCCCGCAGCAGCTGCACCTCGACCTGAGCGTGCCGACGTCGGACGCGCTCGTCGCGCACCACCAACGCGCCCTGGCGCTCGGCGCGCGCCTGCTCCATGACCGTTTCGACGACCCGCAGGAGCCGCTCTACGTGTACGCCGATCCGGCCGGCCACCCGTTCTGCATCTTCGTGGCGCCGAATCCCTGACGCTCAGCTCGACCGCATCCAGACGGTGGGTGTCTCCGGCTGATACGAGCAGTAGGTCCCGGTGCGAACGGCGTTGGCGAGGTGGCGTCCGAGGGGCGGATGCACGGTGTCGATGCGGTGGATGGCGTCGCGGATGCGAGCCGTCACCGCCTTGCGGAGGCGATCGACGGGATCGGGGCCGGCGCCGCGGCGGCGGCCACCGAGGCCGACGCCGGACGCGAGTTGATCCACGAGGGCGTCGTACTCGAGGCGGGCCCGTTCGGCCCGAGCGAGGTCGTGGGCGGCGTCAGCATCGTCGAGCTCGACCGCCAGCTCGCCGAGCCGGTCGCGGTATGCCGCGATCGCGGTGCGGTCGAGGGCCTCGCCCGCGGCTCGCTCGTACCCGCTGGCGGCACCGTCGAGCTCGCTGACGTGCACCTCGCGGCCGGGCCGCTCGAGCAGCGTGGCCAGGTCGGCCATCCCTTTGCTGTGCTTGACGATCGTGCTCGTGCCGGCGAACGAGATCCGCCAGACGTCTCCTTCCCGCCACAGCTCGTTCACGGGAGCCGATGACGGGCCGGCGACCCCCCGCACGAGGTGATGCGCACCGACGGCGCGATAGGCGGCGTCGGCCTCGGCGTGGATCGACTCGGCGCGCGCCGTCCCGACGCCCTCGCGAGCCGCCACGGCGTCGGCCAGGGTGCGGAGCGCATCACCCACGAGCGTGCCGCCGAAGCGGCGGTTGACGGCGAGGCCGTGCTCGGCGTGGCGCACGGCGTCGTCGCCGCGCCCGAGCGTGATGCAGCCGATCGCCAAGATTCTGGCGACCGAGCCGTAGAGGCCCGCCCCGATGCCCTCGAAGGCGACGAGTCCGGCGTAGGGCTCGAGGCGCGAGACGACGTCGGGCAGCATCGGATGTCCGAGGGCAGCGGCCGCTCGGACCACGTTCACCATGTTGGCGAGCCACTCGGCGTCCACTGGCAGGGCGTCGAGACCGTGGGCAGCGGCGCGATCGAGGACGTCGGTGGCCGTCGCCGGTCGGCCGGCCAGGTAGTGGGCCCAGGCGTAGCTTCCGGTGGCTGACAGGTACCGGGACAGGCCGGGCGCGTAGTCGTCGAGCGTGTCGATGCGCGCCACGGCGCCGGCATAGTCGCCGCGCTGCCAGCGATCCATGAGTAGCAGCACGGTGACGAGCATGGCGGCGTTGGTGCTGCCGGCGGCTCGGCCGAGCTCCTCGGCCTCGCGGCTGTAGGCCTCGGCACCCTCGACATTGCCGGCGACGAGCGCGAGCTGTGCCTTCCACAGCGGGACGTACCACGAGTAGAGGGGATTGCCGATCGCGTCGGCCAGGCGGGTGAAGGCGCGCGTGTCGTCATCGACCCCGGCCACGTCGCCCTGTTCGAGGCGCGCCACGAAGCGCAGCCGGCGTCCGAGGAGCTCGAGCGGACCGTCGCCGTGGGCTTGGGCGATGGCGACGATCTCCGTCGCTTCGGCCCCGCGCCGTTCGACGTGATCCGGACCGGCGATGGCGTCACAGTGGGCGGCGAGGGCGAGCGCCAGCACGCGGGGTTGGCCGGCGGCCCGCGCGAGGGCGACCGCCGTCTCCGCCAACTCGAGGCGCCGGGCGTCGGGCGCGCTGAGCGAGAGCGCGACGGAGAGACGGGCCAGCACGACGGCGCGCGTGGCGTGGTCGCCGTCGGTCGCCAGTGCCTCGGTCGCTTCCTCGAGCAACTGGATCTGGCGATGGTCGAAGAGCCGGACCTCGAAGCCCGACAGGTCGGCGCTGAAGCCGAGTGCGGCCCGGGCGAGCACCGACGCCGATCCTGAGGCCCGGCCCATGGCCGCCAGCTCCTCGAAGGCCCGGGCCGCTCCCGCCTCATCGCCGGCGAGTAGACGGGCTCGACCGAGGCCGGCGAGGGCGTCGATGCGCGTGTCGGACGCGGCGCTCCCCGGCACGACCTCGAGTGCGCGTTGGTAGTGGCCGGCGGCCTCCTCCCACGCCATGGCGGCGACGGCTCGCTCACCCGCCCGCACGGACCACGCCGCCGCGGCGTGCGGATCGTGGCCGGAGGCGAGCAGGTGGCGCGCCACGACGGCGGGCTCGGCGCCGACTTCCTCCTGTACAGCGGCGGCGCGGCGATGGAGGTCGGCGATGTCGGTCGGGCCGGCGAGCTCGAGCGCGGCCAGCCGGAACAAGTCGTGGACGAAGCTCCATGCGCCGGTGCCGGGCGCCCGCTCCACGATCCGGAGCGCGGCGGCCCGCTCGAGCGATGCGTTGACGGCGGCGGTCGGCCTGTCGACGACCTGGGCGACATCGACGGCGCGGAACGGGCTGGCGAGCACGGCGCCGGCCACGATGGCGCCCCGATCGTCCGGCTCGAGGGCGTCGAGCCGCTGATGGAGGAGATCGCGCGCCCCGGCCGGCAGCGCCAGACGATCGGCGCTCGCCCCTTGCGCCAGCAGCCGGCCGACTTGCACCACCAGGAACGGGTTGCCCCCCGTGAGCCGGGTGATGTCGCCGGCCAGGCGATCGGCGGGGTCCGATCCGATGTGCTCGGTGAGCACGGCCTCGACCGCAGCGGGGTCGAGGCCTCGGAGCTCGACCCGCTCGGCTCGGCCCCCGAGCGTCGCCAATCGCGACCCTGCGGGCACATCGGTGTCGCGGTACGTGCCGACCACCAGGATGGGCAGTGCGGGAACGTGGGCCGCCACCACGTCGAGCAGTTGGAGCGTGCCTTCGTCGGCCCAGTGCAGGTCGTCGAGGACGAGCAGGGCCGGGCGCGGCGCCGTCGCCTCCTCCAGCGCCGCGACGACAGTTGTGAAGGCCGCCGACCGGGCCGCGTTGGCGTCGGCGGCGCCCGCGTCGCTGGGCGGGGTGCGGGCGAGCGCGTCGAGCGCCCGCTGTCCCGGCCCGCCGAGGCCGGCGAGCAACGTCGACCACGGGGCATGGGCCACCGTGGCCCCGCCGGACGAGCACGCCGCCCACCGCACCGTCAGGCCGCGCCGGCGTGCGATCGACGCGAGCGTGCGCGCCATGGTGGTCTTGCCGATGCCCGCCTCACCGAGCACCAGCACGAGCCGGCCGCTGCCTTCGGCGGCCTGGCTCATCGCTTCCGTCAGCGCCGCCAGGACGGGACCGCGGCGCCGATCCGTCACGGCGTCCACGGCGGGACGGTAGCCGCCTTCTGGCGATGCCAGACGCGATCTGGCGCCCTCAGGGCAACCGCACAAGGAGGCGATCATGACCATCACTGACACGTCCACCGTCCGCGCCGAGCCGGCGGACGCCACCGAGGCCGAGATCAGCGCCGCCGTCGGCGCCTTCGCCGAGCGCCTCGTCATGGCGACCATCGGCAGCTTCGAGCTGGCCACGATCGAGCTGGGCATGCGACTGGGCCTGTACCAGGCGATGGCCACCGGGCCCGCGACGCCACCCGAGTTGGCCCGGCGGGCCGGCATCGACACCCGCTACGCACGGGAGTGGCTCGAGCAGCAGGCCACCGCGGGCATCGTCGCCATCGACGCCGACCCGACCGAGGGCGACAGTGACCGCCGGGTCTTCTCGCTGCCGGTCGCGGCGCAGGTGTGCCTGCTCGATCCCGACAGCCTGGCCCACGTGGCCCCGCTGGCCACCCTCGCCGTCGCTGGTCCGGGCATCCTGCCCGAGCTCGTGGCGGCGTACCGAAACGGCACCGGCATCAGCTTCGGCGGCTATGGGGAGTGGATCCGCCGGGCCCAGGAGGCCGCCAACCGGCCGCAGTTCACCAACTTGCTCGTAAGTGAGTGGTTGCCGGCCATGCCCGATGTCGTGGCCCGGTTGGAGCAGGGCGGCGCCCGCGTGGCCGACCTCGGCTGCGGGTGCGGTTGGTCGTCCATCGCGCTCGCCCGCGGCTTCGAGGGGATCACCGTCGATGGCTACGACAGCGATGCCGCTTCGATCGACGACGCCCGCGCCAACGCCACCACCGTCGGCGTGGCCGACCGGATCACGTTCGTTGCCGGTGACGCCGCCTCGGCCGAGGGGCACTACGACCTTGTCTGCTGCTTCGAGGCGCTCCACGACATGGCGCATCCCGTGCAGGCGCTGACCACGATGCGGCAACTGGCGGGGACCGACGGCACCGTGTTCGTGGTCGACGAGCGGGCGGCCGACGCGCTGACGGGCAAC
>DASXAI010000198.1:0-4962 GCA_036406775.1 Acidimicrobiales bacterium | reverse complement strand
ACGCAGTTGGAGATGATGACGTCGATCGACGCGTTCGGGAGAGGCACCGCGTCAATTCGACCGCTGAGGAACTCGACGTTCGCGGCCCCGGCGGCGGCGGCGTTGCGGCGCGCGAGGTCGAGCATCTCGGCGGTGAAGTCGACGCCGTACGCCTTGCCAGCCGGTCCGACGCGTCGCGCTGACAACAGGACATCGATGCCCCCTCCGGAACCGAGATCGAGGACGGTGTCACCCAGGTGGAGATCAGCGACGGCGGTCGGGTTGCCGCAGCCGATACTGGCCAGCGCGGCCGTCTCCGGGATGCCGGCGAGGTCCTCGTACCTATGCGCCCCGAAGTGCTGGGCGTCGGATCCGCAGCACGCCGCCCGGCCGCTTTGCGCGCTCACGGCGGCGGCGGCGTAGTGGTCACGAACCTGCCGTTCGATCTGCTCGGCGTCGCTCATCGCTCGCTCCTCTCGGCTCCGTCCCACGGCACCACCCCGGCCGGCACGCGCCCCATCACCACCTCCGCCGTCGACGGGAAGCAAGACAAGCATCGCTCGTTGATCCGCCACCAACTCACCGTGCCTTCCCGCTCCACCAGCAGGAAGCGCACGTCGCCGAGGATCCTCAGATGGTGTGAGACCGTCGACTGGGCGAGGTCGAGCTCATCGACGATCTCCCCGACCGACATGGGTCGCCCCGCGGTGGCCAGTCGGTTGAGGATCAAGATGCGCGATGGGTCACCCAGCGCCCGGAACCAGGGTGCCCATGTCTCGGCCTGAACTCGGGTCACGTCCATCGATGATCGACGATAGTCGATTGTTCCCTGGCCGTGCCAGCTGGGCATTTCACTCAATATTTATTGACTCAAAATTTGTTGAGATGATAACTTCGGTTTGATGGGCGTGATGGGGACAGCCGTCGAGGACCGCGCCGGTCGCCATGCCGCCCTCGGCGACTCCACGCGACTCGCCATCGTGGACGAGCTCGTCGTCTGCGACCGCTCCCCCCAGGAGCTCCAACGGCTGACCGGCGTCGCGTCGAACCTTCTCGCCCACCACCTCGACGTACTGGAGCAAGCGCGGATCATCACTCGCGCTCGGTCCAGTGGGGATGGCCGGCGCCGCTACGTCCGTCTCGAGCGGGCTGCGCTGTCGGACCTGGTGCCAGTACGGCGCGTCACTGCCCAGCCGGTGCTCTTCATCTGCACGCACAACTCAGCCCGGTCGCAAATCGCGGCGGCGCTATGGACGCGGCTCACCGCCCAGCCGGCCGACAGCGCAGGGACTCATCCGGCTCACCAGGTTCACCCCGGTGCGGCTGCGGCCGCGGCCCGAGCCGGTCTCGACCTCTCGGCGGCGCGGCCTCGGCGTCTGGACCAGGTCCGCGCCCCCGAGCTGGTGGTGACCGTCTGTGATCGGGCCCATGAGGAGCTCACGCCTGGGCCGGCGTGGCTGCATTGGTCCGTCGCCGACCCGGTGGCGAATCCATCGAAGCGGGCCTTCGATGCCACCGTCGCTGAGCTCGGCGACCGCGTCACGTCGTTGGTGGCGGCATCGTGAGCAAGCTGGCCCGCGCTGTCGAGACCGGTACCGGTGGGCTGCAGCTCGATCTCGCCCGCCGGTTGGCGGCCGAGGCCCTCGGCACCGGCTTGCTCATCGTGGCGGTCATCGGCTCGGGCATCATGGCCAGCCACCTGTCCCCGTCCGATGTGGGCTTGCAGCTGTTGGAGAACGCCGCCGCGACGGCCGGCGCCCTCGTCGGTCTGATCCTCATGTTCGGCGCCGTCTCCGGTGGGCATTTCAACCCGCTGGTGACGCTGGTCGACCGCTCGTTCAAAGCCATCACGACCCGCGAGACCGTCCTGTACATCTGCGCCCAGATCGCCGGCGGTTGCCTCGGCGCGGCAGTTGCCAACCTCATGTTCGAGCTCCCCGCCGTCGAGTGGTCGACCAAAAGCCGTTCCAGCGGGGCGCTCTGGCTCTCGGAGGTCGTCGCCAGCCTCGGGCTGCTGCTCGTGATCCACGGCTGCGTCCGCACGGGCCGCGCCTCGGTAGTTCCCTTCGCGGTGGGTGCCTGGATCGGCGGGGCCTACTTCTTCACGTCGTCCACAAGCTTCGCCAACCCGGCCGTGACCATCGCCCGGACGCTCTCGGACAGCTTCGCCGGTATCAAACCGTCCTCGGCGCCCATGTTCATCGTCATGCAGCTTGTCGGCGCGGCCGTGGCCGTCGTCCTCATCCGCTTCTTCTACCCCTCCGAGGTCACCGATGCCTGACCGCATCCCCGAAGTGCTCTTCGTGTGCATCCACAACGCCGGCCGCTCGCAGATGGCCGCTGCTCTCCTCGAGCGGCACGCCAACGGTCGGGTCATCGTGCGTTCAGCGGGCACGGCGCCCGCCGACGCGATCAACTCGGCCGTGGTCGAGGCGATGACCGAGATCGGCATCGACCTCGCCGCCGCCGGCGCCGTCCCCAAGGCGCTCACCGACGCCGCCGTGCGGGCCTCGGACGTGGTCATCACCATGGGCTGCGGCGACGAGTGCCCGTTCTATCCCGGCACCCGCTACCTGGACTGGGATCTCGAGGACCCTGCCGGAAAGAGCGTCGAACAGATCCGACCCATCCGAGACGAGATCGAACGCCGAGTCATCGACCTCGTCGAGGAGCTGACGGACGAGGAAGGAGTGGCATGACCGACACCAAGACCCTCACACTGGCACAGCGCAACCTCGTCATGACCGCCACGGCGAGGCTGAAGGACGAGTTCACCGGCATTTTCGCCGCCGAAACCATCGAGCGGTTCATCACCGACAGCCTCGACCAACTCATGGCCGCCGCCAAGGTCGTCACCTTCGTGCCCATCTTCGTAGAGCGATTCACACGAGATCGGCTGCGGGCCCTGGCCAAGGTCGAGGGCAAGCTCGACACGACGGTCCAGTCGGTGCTGTTCCTGTGCGTACACAACGCGGGCCGCTCGCAGATGGCGGCGGCGTGGCTGAAGCGCCTCGCCGGGGACCAGGTCGTCGTCTACTCGGGCGGCTCCATCCCCGACAGCGAGGTCAACCCGGCCGCCATCGACGCCATGGCCGAAGTCGGCATCGACATCCGCGCCGAATACCCGAAGCCGTGGACCGACGAGATCGTCCGAGCCGCCGACGTCGTCATCACCATGGGCTGCGGCGACGCTTGCCCCATCTTCCCCGGCAAGAAGTACGAGGACTGGGAGGTCCCCGACCCGGCCGGGCTCGACGTGGCCAGCGTGCGGGCCATCCGCGACGACATCGGCCAACGAGTCCGCCACCTCATCGCCGAGCTCGAGCTCACGACCTGAGCGGCTCGTGCCCCACCTGCTGATCGTCGGTGGCAGCGACGCTGGGATCGCCGCAGGCCTCGCCGCCCGCCAGCACGATCCTGATTGGGACGCCACCATCGTCCTGGCCGACCGGTACCCCAACTTCTCCATCTGCGGACTGCCCTTCTACCTGTCCGGTGAGACACGAGACTGGCGAGCACTCGCCCACCGCGGCACCTCCGAACTCACCGCGGCTGGGCTCGACCTCGCCGTCGACACGATCGCCATTGACCTCGACCCCCACGTCCATCGGGTCACCGTGGCCCACGACGGCCAATGCCGCGAGATCGGTTACGACCAGCTGGTCATCGCAACCGGCGCCAAGCCGGTCCGGCCTGCACTCCCGGGCATCGACCTCGAAGGCGTCCACACCCTCCACACGATGGCGGACGCGTTCGCGGTCCACGAACGGTTACCGGAGGTCGCCCGGGTCGCGATCGTCGGCGCGGGCTACATCGGCTGCGAACTGGCCGACGCCTTCACCCGCCGCGACCTCGACGTGACTGTCATCGAAGCCCTGCCCGATGTCCTCACCACCGTCGACCGCGACCTTGGATCGCGGGTGCGCCAAGAGCTCACCGACCACGGCGTCCGAGTTCTGGCCGGATCGGCCGTCACCGAGATTCGATCCCGGGACCACCTCTTGCACGTCTGCACCGATGGCGCGGCAGACGTCGCTGCCGACCTCGTCATCATCGCCGTTGGCGTGGCGCCCAACTCCGCGATCGGTCGCCGAGGCGGCCTTGCGACCGGCGTGCGAGGGGCGCTCGTAGTCGATCGCCGAATGGCCACCGGGGTGCCAGATGTTTGGGCTGCGGGCGACTGCGTGGAGACGTGGCTGCCTCTGCTCCAGCGGCCCGGCTACCTCCCGCTCGGCACCACGGCGCACAAGCAAGGACGCGTCGCCGGGCCGAACGCCGTGGGCGGCGCCCGTGAGTTCGCCGGCAGTCTCGGCACCCAAGTCGTCCAGGTGTTCGACCTCGCCATCGCCTGCACCGGCCTACGGCACGACGAGGCCGAACAGGCCGGGTACCGACCCAAGACCGCCGACATCATCGTCGATGACCACAAGGCCTACTACCCGAACGCGACGCCGATCACCCTGCGAGTCACCGGCGACCGGGACACCGGGCGCCTCCTGGGCGCCCAGATCCTCGGCCACCGCACCGCTCAAGTCGCCAAGCGCATCGACATCTACGCCACTGCCATCCACAGCAAACTCGCCGTCGACGCCGTCAACGACCTCGACTTGAGTTACACGCCTCCATACAGCAGCCCGTGGGACCCGGTCCAGGTCGCGGCCCAACGATGGCTCGAAGCAGCCGGCTAGCCCGACAGGATCACGTGCGGCCCGCCACAGTTGGTGCGTCGACGGCCACCGGGTCCGAGGCACAACACGTCGTCTGCGGCTCCAACACGGGCGCGTCGGCGAGCACCGTGTAGAACTCCCACGCGTTGTCGGGCCCCTGGACCCACACCTTGTCCTGCACGGCGTAGCAACAGGTGGTCGACTCCTGTACCTCGCAGGCGAGATCCTCGCCGCGGGCCCGAGCAGTGGCAGCAACGACCTCGTCGGTCGACTGGACCTCGACGCCGAGATGGTTCAGAGAGCCCGGGTGGCCGGC
>DASXAI010000197.1:0-3264 GCA_036406775.1 Acidimicrobiales bacterium | reverse complement strand
CATCACCGAGGGCGTGCCGGCCCACGACGAGTGCTGGTTCTACAACAAGCTGCGCCGCGACCATCCGAACGTGCAGCTGCTCGGCCCCAACTGTCCGGGGATCATCAGCCCCGGCCAGGCCAACATCGGCATCACGGCCGGCCACATCGCCAAGGCGCCGGTCGACGGCGAGCCCGCCGTCGGCATCGTCAGCCGCTCGGGCACGCTCACCTACCAGGCGCTGTACGAGCTGCAGCAGAAGGGCATCGGCGTCACGACCTGCGTGGGCATCGGCGGCGACCCGGTGCCGGGCACGACGTTCATCGACTGCCTCGAGCGCTTCGAGGCCGATCCCGACACGCGGGCCGTGATGATGATCGGCGAGATCGGCGGCTCGGCCGAGGAGGAGGCTGCGGCCTTCATCGGCGAGCACATGAGCAAGCCCGTCACCGCTTACATCGCCGGTGTCACCGCCCCGCCCGGCAAGAAGATGGGTCACGCCGGCGCCATCGTCTCCGGCGGCAAGGGCACAGCGGCGGCGAAGATGGACGCTCTCCGCGACGCCGGCGCGCTGGTGGGCGCCAACCCCACCGAGTGCGGCGAGCTCATGGCCGAGGTCGTCGCCAAGCTCTAGCGCCCCGTCCGAGTCAACCGACTGGCCTGCGCCCTCGTTCTGAAGGTTGCCGGCCGTGGAAACGGCGGCCCTGAACCTTCGGAATGGAGTGAGGACGGCACACTGATGGCCATGCCCCGCCGTCGCGCCCGCTTCGCCGCGCTCGCCCTCGTGGTGCTCAGCGCGTGCTCGTCGGGCGGGGGCGCAGCCGCGCCGACGACCACCACCGCCCCGCCGACGACCACCACGACGACGGCTCCCTCCACCACGACGACGACTGCGCCCCCGACGACCACGACCGCCGGGCTCGTGCCCGGGATCACGCCGGTGTGGGCCGCGGTGCCGACCTCGGGGCCGGTGAAGGCGATCGTCACGTCGACGGGGGTCGTGCTGCCGGTGAGCGGCGCGGCGGCCGACGGCAAGTACCGCGTCGACACGCCGTGTTCGAACCACGCCGTCGTCGGCGGCGCGCCCTACTACGGAGCCAACGTCGTGCTCGACCCCGGCCACGGCGGCGACGAGCTGGGGGCGGTGGGCAAGGGCGGGCTGACCGAGAAGGCCGTGAACCTCGCGGTGGCCGAGGACACCGCCACCCTGTTGCGCGCGGCCGGCGCCGAGGTCGTGCTCACCCGCACCAGCGACTACCGCATCACGCTGGCGACCCGGGGCGAGATCGCCACCAACCTGCACCCGCAGGTGTTCGTGTCGATCCACCACAACGCCGAACCCGACGGGCCGTTCCCCCGGCCGGGCAACGAGACCTACTACCAGGTCGCGTCGGCCGACTCGAAGCGGCTGGCCGGGCTCGTGTACGAGGAGATCCAGAAGGCGTTCTCCGCCTACCAGATCGCGTGGATGGCCGACCGCGACGCGGGCGCCAAGTACCGCACCACCTCGTCGGGTGGCAACTACTACGGCATCCTGCACCGCACCGAGGGGGTACCCGGGGTGCTCTCGGAGGCGGCGTACATCTCGAACCCGCCCGAGGAGCAGCTGCTCGCGACCGACGCCTTCCGCCAGGTCGAGGCGACCGCCATCGCCCGAGCCGTCGTCCGCTACCTGAACACGGCCGATCCCGGCTCGGGCTACGTCACCCCGTACCCGCGCACCGAGCCGGCCGGCAGCGGTGGCGGGCCGACGGGCTGCGTCGACCCGCCACTCGGCTGAAAACGACGCTTCTCAAGGTTCACGGCAGCGGAAACCACTGCTGTGAACCTTGAGAACGGGGATCTTTGGCTCAGAAGGGCGTGGGCGGGGTGGTGCCCGTACCGGGGCCGGCGGCGGCGGCGGTCTCGTCCCTCTGGAGCATGACCGCCCCGACGACGAGGCCGATCGCGCCGAGGAACATCAGCCAGAACCCGGCGCCGAAGTCCTTGCTGCCGGGGACCTTGTAGATGAGCCAGCCGATCATCAGCACCACCGCGTACACCGCCAGCAGCAGGTGGATCTGCTTCCACGTGAAGCCGAGCACCGTTTCGGGGAGCTTGACGTTGGCGAAGGCCGTCAACGCGACGACCACGGCCATGACCACGCCGAGGAGGGCCGCCAGGGTGATGATCGCGAAGGCGCCATCACCCCACGCGCTCGTGTCGCCGTAGAAGTCGAGGAACGAGCCGAGGAGCATGACCGCGCCCGCCGCCATGATGATGATCTGCGGGACCGTTGGCTTGTTGTTCATCAGGCCTCCAGATCAGAACGGGGTGGGCGGCGTGGTGCCGGGGCCGGCGGTGGCTGCGGGCGCCTCGCGGGTGCGCATGATCGCCCCCACCAGCAGAGCGATGGCGCCGAGCAGGAGGAAGAAGAACCCGATGCCCTTCTCGAGGCCGGTCTGGCTGGTGATGAGCCAGAACACCATGATCAGGGCGGCGAAGAGGGCGAGAGCGACGTGGACTTGGTCCCACGTGAACTCCCACACCCGCTCCGGCAGGTTCACGTTGGCGAACTTCGTGAGCGCGACGTGGGCGGCCATGATGATCCCGATCAGCCACACGAACGTGGCCACCGGGAACGCGAAATCACCGAACACGTTGTAGCTCTTGTCGAAGCCGCTGATCTTGATGAACGGCAGGAAGCCGAAGATCAGGATCACCGCGCCCGCCGCCAAGATGATGATGTCGGATGTCGACAGCTTCTTGTCTGGCAACGCGACCCTCCTCGGGGGTGTCAAGTCGGCGAAACCGTAACTCAACGGAATGTCCGGTGTGTTGGATCGTTCGGGCACCAGGAGGGGCACTGGTAGCGTGCCCGCCGTGCGGCTCGCGGTCCTGGCGTCGGGGGGCGGGAGCATCCTCGATGCCATCCTCACGGCCGGCGTTCCGGTGGAGGTCGTGCTGGTCGACCGGCCGTGCGGCGCCCAGGACGTCGCCGCCCACCACGGTGTCGGCTGCGAGCTCGTCGCCCGCGACAGCTTCGGACCGAGCTTCGACCGGCTGGCGTACACGGAGGACGTGATCGACCTCCTGCAGGCGAACGGCGTCGATCTCATCGTGATGGCGGGGTGGGGCACCATCTTCGACAAGCCCATCTTCGACGCCTTCGACGGCCGCATCCTCAACACCCACCCCGCGCTGCTGCCCGCCTTCCCGGGCTGGCACGCGGTGCGCGACGCCCTGGCCTACGGCGTGAAGGTCAGCGGGGTCACCGTCCACGTCGCCACCCTCGAGGTGGACGCC
>DASXAI010000196.1:0-1887 GCA_036406775.1 Acidimicrobiales bacterium | reverse complement strand
TAATTCACAAACACATTCCCAAAACTACCCAAATACCATATAACGCTGTCGATCCGGCCCGGCGAGTTCGTCTGCCTCGTCGGCGCGTCCGGGTGCGGCAAGAGCACGCTGCTCAACCTGGCGGCGGGGCTCGACGAACCGACCGCGGGACAAGTGCGCGTCGACGGCCGGACCGCCCTCATGTTCCAAGAGGCGGCGCTGTTCCCGTGGCTCACGGTCAGCCGCAACATCGAACTGGCGCTGCGTCTCCGCCGCCGGCCGGCGAAGGAACGGGCGGCGCGTGTCACCGAGCTGCTCGATGTGGTGCAGCTCGCCGGGTTTGCCGACAAGCGGCCCCACGAGCTGTCGGGCGGCATGCGCCAGCGGGTCGCCCTGGCCCGCGCGCTGGCCCAGGACGCCGACGTCCTACTCATGGACGAGCCGTTCGGTGCCCTCGACGCCATGACGCGCGACCTCCTGCACGACGAGGTCGAGCGCATCTGGCAGGGCACCGGCACCACCGTCGTGTTCGTCACCCACAACGTGCGGGAGGCGGCCCGCCTCGCCGACCGCATCGTGCTGCTCACCAGCCGGCCGGGTCGGGTGGCGGCCGAGTTCGCCGTGCCCATCGACCGCCCCCGCCGCATCGAGTCGCCGGCCGTCAGCGAGCTCGCCCGTGCCGTCACCGACCATCTACGCCAGGAGGTCGCTCGTCATGGCCGTCGTTGAAGCCCAGCTGGTGGCGCCGGTCGACACACCCGCCGACCTCGAAGCCGAGCTGGCGGGCCTCGACGCTCTCGATCGTGAGCCGGCCGAGCGACGCCCACTCGTGGGTCGGATCTGGTCGGCGACCTGGCCGAAACTCGCCGCCATCGCCATCGGCGTCGGCGCGTGGCAGATCGTCGTGTGGACGGGGTGGCGGCCCGAGTACGTCCTGCCGGGGCCGCGCGAGGTGTTCAGCCGGTTCTTCGAGGACCTCGGCACGGGCACGACGTGGGAAGCCATCGGCACCACCATGCAGCGCGCCGCCACCGGGTTCGGCCTGGCCGTGCTCATCGGCACCGCCATCGGGCTGGCCGTCACCCGCTTCCGGGTCCTGCGCTCGGCCATCGGCTCGCTCATCACTGGCATCCAGACCATGCCGTCGATCGCGTGGTTCCCGCTCGCCATGCTGCTGTTCCAACTGTCGGAACGGGCCATCCTGTTCGTCGTCGTCATCGGCGCCGCCCCCGCCGTCGCCAACGGCGTCATCTCCGGTGTCGACCACATCCCGCCGCTGTGGCTGCGGGCCGGGCGGGTCCTCGGCGCCAGGGGCGTCTCGCTGTACCACCACATCGTCCTGCCGTCGCTGTGGCCGTCGTTCCTCGTGGGCCTCAAGCAGGGATGGGCGTTCGCGTGGCGCAGCCTCATGGCGGGCGAGCTGCTCGTCATCATCGCCAACAAGCCGTCGATCGGCAGCCGCCTCGAGTTCGAGCGCCAGTTCGCCGACAGCGCCGGCCTCATCTCGGTGATGCTCATCGTGCTGATCATCGGCATCCTCGTCGACTCGCTCGTGTTCGGCACGATCGACCGGCGCATCCGCCGCCGGCGCGGGCTGGCCGAACGATGAGCGGCGCCGTCGTGTGGCTCACCGGCCTGCCGTCGGCCGGCAAGTCCACCATCGCCGCCGCCCTGGCCGAGCGCCTCGCGTCGGAGGGCCGGTCGGTGGAGGTGCTCGACGGCGACGTGGTCCGGCCCCAGCTGTGCGCCGACCTCGGCTACAGCCGGGCCGATCGCAACGAGAACGTGCGCCGCATCGGCTACGTCGCCGCGCTCCTCGCCCGTCACGGCGTCGTCGCCGTTTGCCCCGTCGTGTCGCCCTACCGCGCCGCCCGCGACGACGTGCGCGAGCGCGTCGGCGACGGCTTC
>DASXAI010000195.1:0-2269 GCA_036406775.1 Acidimicrobiales bacterium | reverse complement strand
GTCTCGATCAGCACCCACGGCTTCCCCGCGGCGTCGAGCACGCGCGCGGCCAGCGGCGTCGCCAGCGCGAGGCCGCCGAGGTGGCCGCGAGTGGCCATCGACCGGATGAAGACGCCCGGATCGGTGGCGTGATCCTGCATGCGGACCCGATCGCCGAGGATGGCGCCGCCCGTGAACGGCGACGAGGGATCGATGGCGAGCACCGCCACCTCCTCGCCCTGGGCCCGGAGGTGAGCGATGACGGCGCTGGTGAGCGTGGACTTGCCGGCGCCCGGCGCCCCGGTCATCCCGACGGTGTAGCTGTGTCCGCCGAGCGGGTAGGCGAGGCGGCCCACGGCGCGGGCGCCTTCACCCCCGCGCTCGATCAGCGAGAGCAGGCGGGCCAGCGCGGCCCGGTCACCGGCCCGGGCGGCCTGGAAGAGGTGGTCGGCATCGGCGTGGCGAAGCCGCACGCGTCAGACCGCCACCACTTCGGTGACGCCGTCGACACGGTCGCGCATGATGCGTTCGATGCCGGCCTTCAGGGTGTCGGTGGACACCGGGCACGTGCCGCACGCGCCCACGAGTGTGACGCTCACCACACCGCTGGCCTCGTCGACGTCGCGCAGGAAGATGTCGCCGCCATCGGCCTGCAGCGCCGGCCGGATCGCTTCGATCGTCTCTTCTACCTGTTCACGCACGTCGTTCGCCCTCGTCTCCGGGGTGTCCATCCTACTGGGATGACCGCTCGAGCCACTGACCTCAGCCCTAGCATCGCCGCGTATGGCAACACGCTGGCGCACGGTGCTTGTTCCCGCCGTCTTCGTCGTCGGTCTGGCGGCGTGCGGCTCCGACAACAGCAAGAGCTCCGCGTCGCCCACCACGACCTCGGCCTCCAGCGCGTCGGCGGCCAGCACTGCGCCCGCATCGACGGCTCCGGCCCCGTCGGGCACCGCACCCAGTCCCGCCAGCACCGGTGACACGGCCGCGCCGGAGCCGTCTTCCATCGCCGGCGCGTCAAACGAGATCATCGTGCACGTCGGCGTCGACGACGCCGCCACCGTGGGATCCCGGGTCGAGAACGTGAAGCTCGGCGAGAACGTCATCTTGCGGCTCACGTCCGACAGCGACGAGGACTATCACATCCACGGCTACGACCTCGAGCAGAAGGTCGCCGCCGGCGTGGAGGCCCAGTTCGAGTTCAAGGCCGACATGGCGGGCGACTTCGAGGTCGAGAGCCACGTCACCGACAAGGTGTACGTGGTGTTGCACGTGTCGTAGGGGGGCACGATGGTTCTGGCGCACCAGGGCGGCTGGGACGAGATGCTCATGGTGCTCGGGCCGATCCTCGTGATCGTCCTGTTGCTGCGGCTGGCCAAGAAGCGCGCCGAGCGCTCGGCCCAGGCGGAGGCGCCGGACACGGACGACCCCGCCCCGCCGGCCGTGTAGGCCACTGGGATCGAGGGTCGGCCCCCGGTCCGTGCTAGGAGACGACGAGGACGAGCAGCGTGTTCTCGGTGACGTGACTCTCGAGGTCGAACTGCCCCGTCTGGTCGGCGGTGAAGTTGAAGGTCGAGGTCGTGCCGGCGTCGGCCTTCTGTTCCAGGTCGTAGCCGTGGAGGTGGTAGTCCTCGGCCGCGGTCGAGGTGATGTTGATCGTCACGTCGGTGTTCTTCGGCACACTGACGACTCGTTTCCCACCGGTGGTCGTGAAGTCATCGGTACCGACCTTCACGTCGATCGTGGCCTTGCCGCCGGTGACCGACGCCGGGACGGGTGGGCCGCTCGTCGGTGTCGGTGGTTCCTCGGTGGTCGCCGAGCCGGACACGGCCACCGTGGTGGTGGTCGCCCCGGCGTGACTGGCTGAACTGGAGCTACAGGCGGCCAACCCGAGGGCGAGGCACAGAGCCAGAGCACCCACGTGGCGCGAGCTCAGGAGCCCGAGGCGGCGCATGCGGCCAACGTACCGGTCGCCGTCTGCGAGGTTCAGTCAGCCCGTTCGATGTCGGCGCCCACCGCCCGCAGCTTGCCCACGATGTCCTCGTAACCGCGGTCGATGTGGTTGGCGCCGGCGATCTCGGTGGCTCCGTCGGCGGCGAGGCCGGCCACCACGAGCGAGGCGCCGGCCCGGATGTCGTGGGCCCGCACGGGCGCGCCCGTGAGGCGGGGACAGCCGCGCACGACGGCGTGGTGGCTCTCGGTACGGATCTGGGCGCCGAGCCGGCACAGCTCCTCGACGTAGCGGAACCGGCCGGAGAACAGGTTCTCGGTGACGATGCCCACGCCCTCG
>DASXAI010000194.1:0-7214 GCA_036406775.1 Acidimicrobiales bacterium | reverse complement strand
CGGCGTCGGCCATCAACATCACCTGCGGCGCCATCATCACGTGACGGCGCACCACTAGTGGCTCTGGGCGGCGCGCCGGTGGGTGTGGAGCCGGACGCAGCAGTTGTCGTCGGACGGCTGGAGGCGCGCCGTCAGCACGTCCTCGCCGACGGCGTCCGCCATTCCGGACAGGAGGTCGAGGTTCATGCCGCACACCAGGTCACGCTGCTCGTCGACCAGGGCGTGGAAGGGACAGTTGGCCAGCACGACTTCGCGGCCGTGCACCTGCGGCTCGTAGCCGTGGTCTTCGAGTTCGGCCAGCGCGGCGTCGAACAGGTCACGTCGGTTATGGCGGGTGCCCGCGACCTGGCGGACGTGGTCGCCGAGCTCATGTCCTCGTTCGGTCGCGACGCTGGTCAATGCCTCGTCGACGGGCGTGTCGGTTCGGATCGCCTGATCGACGGCATGGGCGAGCAGGCCGGCGGCGAGGTCGTAGCGGCGCGGCGGAAGGCTCACGGACACGTCGTCGCGCGCCCGCCGATACAGCTTCGCCGGGCGTCCTGCTCCCGGACCCTGGCGGCCCGTCAGTCGCCGGAACTCGGTGGTGAGCAGGCCGTCCGCGACGAGCCGGTCGAGATGGAAGCCAGCGACCGAACGGGCGACGCCCAACGCCTCGGCGGCCTCGTCCTTGCTGACGGCGTCACCGTGGGCGCTCACGAAGGAGTAAAGGGCCCGCCGTTGAGGCTCGGCCAGCGAAGCGACGCTGGCGATCCGTTCGTCTCTGTCGTTGCCAGCCATCGATTCGCCTCCTCACCGCGCCTCTCTAAAGCATAGAACTCTTGACGAAAGAAGGCACGAGGTCTAACGTCAAGTGTAGTCACTTATAGAAGGAGAGCGGCCCATGGCCATCCTCGCCCCTCATCCCACGGCCCCGGCGGTCCGGACCAGCCGCTGGCACGACCCCGTTTTCCAGGCGTTCTGGCTGCTCCGTGCCGGCTTCGTCGTGGCACCGATCGTGTTCGGCCTCGACAAGTTCTTCAACGTGCTCGTTGACTGGCCGATCTACCTCGCGCCGCAGATCAACGATCTCGTCCCGGGCAACGCCCACCAGGCGATGCTGGCGGTGGGCGTCATCGAGATCGTGGCGGGCCTCGTCGTCGCCGTCCGTCCCCGATTCGGCGGCTACCTCGTCGCCGCCTGGCTCGCCGGGATCATCATCAACCTCCTCATCCAGGCCGACTTCTACGACATCGCGCTGCGCGACTTCGGGCTCCTGGTCGGGGCGCTGGCCCTGGCCCGGCTCGCAACTGCCTACGAGCGCCGCGCCTGAGATGCCGACGGCGTTCGTATTGTCGGGCGGCGGGAGTCTCGGAGCGGTCCAGGTGGGGATGCTCCAGGCTCTCGCCGCCCGCAGGATCGAGCCCGACCTGCTCGTCGGCACCTCGGCCGGAGCGCTCAACGCGGCGTTCGTAGCGGGATGCGGCATGACCGAGGCGTCGCTGACTGATCTGGCGACCGTCTGGACGAACCTGCGCCGTGGGGACGTCTTCCCGCTGCACCTCGCTCGCCTCACGGCCGCCACGCTGGGCTTGGCGCCGTCGCTGTGCCCCAACGACGGACTGCGCCGGCTGGTCGAGCGTCATCTCGTCTTCGATCGGCTCGAGGACGCCCCTGTTCCCGTGCACGTCGTGGCCACCGATGTGCGCAGCGGCAACGAGGTCCTGATCTCGGAGGGCGATGCCGTCGACGCCGTGCTCGCCAGCGCCGCCATACCAGCCGTCCTGCCACCGGTGCAGCTCGCGGGCCGGGACCTCATCGATGGTGGTGTCGCCGACAACAGCGCCATCTCGCATGCCCTCAGCCTCGGGGCCGACGTCATCTACGTCCTGCCGACCGGCTACGCGTGCGCCCTCGACAGCGCGCCCAAGTCGATTCTCGGCAATGCCCTGCAAGCGCTCACGCTGCTCATCGAACAGCGCCTCATCCTCGAGGTCGCGCACTACGCCGAACACGCCGACATCCGGGTGCTGCCGCCTCTGTGCCCGCTCACGGTGTCCTCAGCCGACTTCCGCCACGGCGCGCTGCTGATCGACCGGGCCCGGATCGCCACGAGCCGATGGCTCGACGCCGGCCGCCACCACCTTCCGCACCCGGAACGGTTTCTCTCCCTCCACGATCATCCGCCGTTGACCCACGTCGTCTCCGATGGCGACGTCTTCCTGAGAGCAGAGGCATCCTGATGACTGCGCCGCGCACACTCGCCATCGTCGGAGCGAGTCTGGCCGGCGCCAAGGCGGCCGAAGGCGCCCGCGAGGCCGGGTACGAGGGGCGGATCGTGCTGATCGGTGATGAGCGCCGTTGCCCGTACGAGCGGCCACCGTTGTCGAAGGCGGTGCTGCGGGGCGACGCCGACCCGGCCACGGCTCAGGTCCATCCAGACGACTTCTACGCCACCCATGACATCGAGGTCGTCACTGACACGGTGACTGGTCTCGATGCCGAACGACGGATCCTTCGACTGGCCCGAGACGAGTCACTGCCGTTCGACACCGCGGTGCTCGCCACCGGCGCCCAACCGCGACCTCTCTCGGTCCCGGGCGCCGGCCTCGAAGGCGTGCACTACCTCCGGACCCTGGATGACTCGCTACGACTCCAAGGTGCGATTCGCGCCGGCGGACGCGTCGCCGTGGTCGGCGCCGGCTGGATCGGTTCGGAAGTCGCCGCCTCGGCGCGCCAGATGGGAGCCGACGTGGTGCTGATCGAGCCGGCGCCGACCCCGTTGCACCGCGTCCTCGGTGCCACGCTGGGGCAGGTCTTCGCCCAATTGCACGCCGATCACGGCGTCACCCTTCGGCTCGGGACGGGCGTCCGCGAGCTCGGCGGCACGTCAACCGTCGAGGAAGTAGTGCTCGACGATGGAAGCGTCGAACAGGCCGACATCGTGGTCGCCGGCGTCGGCGTTGTGCCCCGGGTCGGGCTCGCCGCCGATGCGGGCTTGACCGTCGACAACGGCGTCGTCGTCGATCCGTACCTCGAGACCAGTCTCTCGGGTCTCTACGCGGCTGGTGACATTGCCAACGCATGGCACCCGCACTACGGCCGACACCTGCGCGTCGAGCACTGGGCCAATGCCCTCCATCAGGGATACGCGGCGGGATGCAATGCGGCCGGCCGGCACGATGCTTACGAGCGACTGCCGTACTTCTTCTCCGATCAGTACGACCTGGGCATGGAGTACATCGGGTACAACGACGCGACCGACGCGCTCGTCGTGCGCGGCGACCTCGAAGGCCGCCGGTTCGTCGCCTTCTGGCACCGCGACGGTGTCGTCACTGCCGCCATGCACGTCAACGTCTGGGACGTCACCGAAGACCTGAAGGCCATCGTTGCCTCCGGCACGGCCGTCGACGTCGGACGCCTCGCTGACCCGGACGTGGCCCTGCCTGAGCTGGTCGGGACCTAAGTCCCTGGCCCCATCGGGGCACGTCCATGAGTCTTGAAGTGTGCGACTCGAGGTCACGCAACGGGCCGATCTGGCGGTGCGCGCCCTGGTCGTGCTCGCTCGCACGTCGGCCCGCCTGAAGAGCGGTCAGCTCGCGGCGGCCCTGGGCACCACGCCGGGCTACGTGCCCCAGGTCATGGCCCCGCTCGTGCAAGCGGGATGGGTGAGCTCCGAGCCTGGGCCAACGGGTGGGTACGCGCTGGTCGTCCGTCCGGATCAGCTCAGCGTCCTGGCCGTCGTCGAGGCCGTGGACGGACCGACCGACAACGGGCACTGCGTGCTCGCCGACCAGCCGTGTTCCCATCGCCAGCCGTGTGTGCTGCACGCCGCCTGGGCCCGGGCCCGCGGCGAGCTGGTCGGTGCCCTCGAGACGATGACGGTGGCGGAGGCCCGGGCATGGTGACGCAGTCGCAACGACCTGGCGCCCCGGTGCTCGCCCGGGAGCGGCCGGCGTGGCGTGCCGTCGCCATCCCGTCCGAGCACGGTGGCTGGGGTCTCACCCTTGAGCCCGTGCTCCTCGGGCTGCTCGTGCAGCCCTCGTGGCCCGGCGTCGCCATCGGCGTCGCCGCCATGACGGCGTTCCTCGTCCGGACGCCGCTCAAGTTCGCGCTGGGGGACCGGCGCCGCCACCGGCTCCTGCGCAGGACCCGCCTGGCCGACGCCGTCGCGCTCGGGGAGCTGGCGCTCATCGCCGCGCTGGTCGTGCTGGCCGTGGCCGGTGCCGGCTGGAGCTGGACCGTGCCGGTGCTGTTCGCGCTGCCGCTGTTCGGCGTCGAGCTCTGGTACGACATCCGCAGCCGCGGCCGGCGACTCGTCCCGGAGCTGTGCGGCGGCGTGGGCATCGCGTCGGTGGCGGCCGCCATCGCCGTCGCCGGAGGCCGGCCGGGCGCGCTGGCGGCGGCGCTGGCGCTGGTCGTGGCGGCGCGGGCGGTGGCATCGATCCCCTTCGCCCGGACGCAGGTCGCCCGGCTGCACGCTCGCCCCGTGAGGCTGATGCACAGCGACGCCTTTCAGGCGGCGGGGGTGCTCGTCGCGATCGTCGCCGCCGTCGTCGAGTGGCCAGTCGTGCTCGGGACGGTGGCAGTGGCGGTCGCCGCCGCGGCCCAGCTCGTCTGGACCCGTCAGCCCGTGCCGCCCGCCAAGAAGCTCGGCCTGACGCAGCTGGTTGTCGGCCTCGTCGTCGTGGCCACAACGGCCGCCGGCGTACTCGCATGGACATGAACACGCACACAGGATTGGAGTTGGAGATGGCAGCCATCAGCGTCGCGGACACCCTCGGGGAGCTCGTCACGACGGACCCCTCGCTCGCACGGGAACTGGAGCGCTTCGGATTGGACTACTGCTGCGGCGGCGGGAAGACGATCGCCGAGGCCTGCTCGACGCGCGGCCTCGACGCCGCGGCAGTCGCCGCTGATCTGGAAGCGGCTCGCGCCGTCGAGCCGCCAGCGGAGTGGTCGTCGATGGGTGTGGTCGAGCTCGTCGACCACATCGAGGCGACGCACCATCGGTATCTGTGGACCGAGCTGCCGAGGCTGTCGGCGCTGGCCGACAAGGTCGTGACGGCCCACGGCCACCGCCATGCCGAGCTCGGCCAGGTGTCCGACTGCGTGGCGGCGATCCGCGCCGACCTCGAGCCGCACCTCCTGAAGGAGGAACGGGTGTTGTTCCCGATGATCCGGGAGCTGGCGCAGGCCGGCCGGCGGCCGACGTTCCACTGTGGGACCGTCCGCAACCCGATCGCGGTGATGACCGTCGAACACGAGCAGGTCGGGGTGCTGTTGACCCAGCTACGACGGCTCACGGCCGGCTATTCGGTGCCTCCCGACGGGTGTCGCTCGTACTCGGCGCTCTACGCCGCGTTGGCGCAACTCGAGGAGGACACCCACCTCCACGTGCACAAGGAGAACAACGTGCTGTTCCCGGCGGTCGAACGGCTCGAGGCGCAACTCTCGCCCTGAGCCGGTCGAGCAAGGTCGCGTCCGGCAGTGACTACCGTGACCGACGTGGATCGGACGTCGAAGGTGGCGCCGCTCGACCGGCGTGGCGTCGTCTGGGCGCTCGTGGGAGTGGCGATCACGCTGGCGCTCACGTTCTTCGGGAGCGGGCAGTTGGTGTGGTTCGACGCCGCCCTCATCGGCTATCTCTTCGGCGTCGTGTTCATGGTGTTCGGCGTGATCTACCGGTACACCGTGTGGCTCCGCCGACCGCCGACCGCCATGCTGAACCGGCGCGGTTGGGACGCGTTCCGCGAGGGCAAGTTCCGCAACCTGATCGCCTTGCCGGCGCTGGTGGGCACCCATCTGCTCGCACAGGGGTTCATCCGCCGCCGCTCGCGTACGCGCTGGCTCGCGCACCAACTGATCTTCTGGGGTTGCATCCTGGCGGCGCTCGTCACCTTCCCGCTCACGATGGGACTGCTGCACTTCCAGAGCGTCGGGCAGGAGGCCGACCGGTACCAGACCTACGTGCTCCGGATCGGCACACTGAAGTTCGACGCCGAGAGCGTCGTGGGCTGGCTGATGTTCCACGTACTCGACATCGCCGCCGTCCTGGTGCTGGCCGGCGTGTTCCTTTTCCTCCGCCGCCGCCTACGCGACCCGGGCGCACTGGCTACTGAGCGGGGCGGTGACTTCCTGGCCCTGGCGGGACTGTTCGCCGTGTCCGTCACCGGCTTGTTCCTCACGGTGTCGAGTGCATGGCTCGACGGCCGCTTCTACTCCGCCCTCAACACGATCCATGCTCTTACCGTCATCCTCGGGCTGATGTACATCCCCTTCGGCAAGCTGTTCCACATCTTCCAGCGACCGGGCAACCTCGGGGTCGCCTACTACAAACGGGCCAACGCCGACGGTCCGATGGCGGTCTGCCGTCGCTGCGGCGAGCCGTTCGCCAGCGCCCAGCAGATCGCCGACTTGCAAGAGGTGTTGCCGAAGGTCGGGTTCGACTATGGCGTCGACACCGGGGGCGACTACCAGGACACGTGCCCTCGCTGCCGCCGGGCGCAGGTGACCCTGGCCCAGTCGGCACGGGTAGGCGGTTTCGGCTGATGGCACGCCCCCCGCTGAGTGAGGAGGAACTCGTCGCCCGCTACGGGCCGCATCTCAACGAGGCGCCGCCCGGCGGGTGGGATGCCGGCCTCGAGATCGACCGGGTCGTGGAGACGCACTGCTGCTTCTGCGGCCAGCAGTGCGGGATCAGGCTCAAGGTGCACGACAACGCCGTGGTTGGCTTCGAGCCCTGGTACGAGTTCCCGTTCAACCAGGGGAAGCTCTGCCCCAAAGGGGTCAAGCGGTACCTGCAGGGCAGCCACCCCGACCGGCTGCTCTATCCGATGGTCCGCGACGCGACGGATCCCGCCGGCTTCCGTCGCGTCACATGGGACGAGGCGCTCGATCGCGTCGTGGCCGAGATCCGCCGGATCCAAGCGGCGTACGGCGACGATGCCTTCGCCATGTTGTCGGGTGTCTCACTGACCAACGAGAAGAGCTACCTCGTCGGCAAGTTCGCCCGGCTCGCCCTGCACACCGCCAACCTCGACTACAACGGCCGGTTCTGCATGGTGTCGGCCGGTGCCGGGAACAAGAAGGCGCTCGGCATCGACCGCAACGCCAACCCGTGGAGCGACATCCCGTTGGCTGACGTGGTGTGGGTGGCCGGGTCGAACGTGGCCGAGACATTCCCGATCACGACCAGCTACATCTGGCGGGCCCGCGACCGCGGCGCCAAGCTGATC
>DASXAI010000193.1:0-3320 GCA_036406775.1 Acidimicrobiales bacterium | reverse complement strand
GGCGTCGACGGCGGCGTGTCGGCACCGGTGAGCGCGGCCGCGCCCGGCACCACCGAGAACATGACCGTGTCGTGGTGCCCGTGGTAGGAGCCCTCGATCTTCAGCACGAGGTCGCGTCCCGTCGCCGCCCGCGCGCAGCGGATGGCGTCCATGGTCGCCTCCGTGCCCGAGTTGGTGAACCGCACCCGGTCGAGCCCGAAGCGCCGGCCCAGCTCCTCGGCCAGCGCCACCGCGTCCGCTGTGGTCACCGCGAAGTGCGTGCCCCGATGGGCGGCCCGCTCGATGGCCGCAACCACCTTCGGGTGGGCGTGGCCCACGGCGATCGAGCCGAAGCCGTTGTGGAAGTCGACGTACTCGTGCCCGTCGACGTCCCACACGTGCGAACCCGCGCCGTGCGACAGGTAGACGGGGTACGGCTCGGCGGCCTGGAACGACGATGCCACGCCGAGGGGCATCGACTGCACTGCTCGCTCGTACAGCGCGGCCGACTCGGGCGTGCGCTCGACGAGCTTCGCCTGCTCGGCGGTGAAGATCTCCTGCGCCCGCGCCGTCCACCGGTCGTCAGCGGCCGTGCCGTTCTCGGCGCTCACCACTTCACCATCACGTGCTTGGCCTCGGTGTAGGCCTCGATGGCGTACATCGACATGTCCTTGCCGTAGCCCGACTGCTTGAAGCCGCCGTGGGGCATCTCCGACACGAGGGGGATGTGGTCGTTGATCCACACCGTGCCGAAG
Source organism: Acidimicrobiales bacterium (assembly GCA_036406775.1). Lineage (GTDB taxonomy): Bacteria > Actinomycetota > Acidimicrobiia > Acidimicrobiales > Ilumatobacteraceae > DASXAI01. The sequence goes on along the minus strand of DASXAI010000193.1, from coordinate 2,586 downwards.
CGCAACGCGGCCGCCGCCTTCATGGCCTTGCCGATGTCGGTGGTCCACACGCTGGCGGCGAGGCCGTAGTCGACGTCGTTGGCCAGGGCGATGGCCTCGTCGTCGCTTCCCAGCCGCTGCACGGTGACGACGGGGCCGAACACCTCGCGCTGGACGATCTCGTCGCGCTGGCCCACCGCATACAGCACCGACGGCTCGAAGAACCAGCCGGCGCCGTCGCGGGCCCGGCCGCCCGTCGCCACGCTGGCGCCGGCGGCGACGGCCCGGTCGACGAAGCCGCGCACCCGCTCGCGCTGCTCGGCCGAGACGAGCGGGCCGAGCTCGGTCTCGTCCGACGCGGGGTCGCCGGAGGCGAGGCTCTTGGCCGCGTCGGCCACGGAGGCCACGAGGTCGTCGTGGATGTTCGGCCCCGCCAGGACCCGGCAGGCGGCCGTGCAGTCCTGCCCGGCGTTGGCGTAGCCGGCCAACCGGATGCCGGCGCTGACGGCCTCGAGGTCGGCGTCGTCGAACACGATCACCGGCGCCTTGCCGCCGAGCTCGAGGTGGACCCGCTTGAGGCTCTCGCTGGCCGCGGCGGCGATGGCCTTGCCGGTGGGCACCGAGCCGGTCAACGACACCATGTCGACGCCGGGATGGCGCACCAGCGCGGCGCCGACGTCGCCGTCGCCGCACACCACGTTGAGCACGCCGGGCGGGAGGATGCCGGCAGCCAGCTCCGCCAACCGCAGCGTCGTGACGGGCGTGAGCTCCGACGGCTTGAGCACCACCGTGCAGCCCGCGGCCAGCGCCGGCCCGAGCTTCCACACGGCCATCATCAGCGGGTAGTTCCACGGCGTGATCGATCCCACCACGCCGACCGGGTCGCGGCGGAGCATCGAGGTGTAGCCGGTGAGGTACTCGCCCGCGGCCCGTCCCTCGAGCAGGCGGGCACCGCCGGCGAAGAAGCGGAGGTTGTCGACGGCGAAGCCGATCTCCTCGGGCACGGCCGCCACCGGCTTGCCGACGTTGCGGGACTCGAGGGCGACGAGCGTGTCGGCGTCGGCCTCGATGGCGTCGGCCAGCGCGAGCAGCATCGCCGACCGCTCGCCCGGCGCGGCGCCGGACCACTGTGTGAACGCCGACCGGGCCGCGGCCACCGCGGCGTCCACGTCGGCCTCGCTGGAGCTCGCCACCTCCGCCAGCACCGCGCCGGTGGCGGGGTCGACGACGGGATCGGCCTTCACGCCTCGGCCCTCGCCGAAGGAGCCGCCGATGAAGTTGCCGAGCGTGATGTCGGTGTCGCCGATGCGCGCCACGGGCCGCCTCCTGTTCGGATCGACCGGATTGCGAACGTCTCCGATCATCAGCCCGGAACGGTCCGTGTGCAAGTGATTCCGTCGCAGGAGGGCGGTTGCTTGACGGAATCCAGCGCGCATGATCCGATTGCCTGCGGATCGAGCTCACGCCGGAGCGGCGATCAGGGGGAGACAACAGGGGGGCTGGCATGGCCGAGGCCGACGTCGGTGCCGTCGAGGAAGGTTGTCCGGGCTCGAAGGGCCTGAAGGGCGGCGCCCTCGGCCTCTTGTCGAGCACGGTCATCGGGGTGGCGTCGACCGCCCCCGGCTACAGCCTGGCCGCGACCCTCGGGTTGGTCGTCGCCCTCGTGGGGCTGCAGTCGCCCTCGCTCATGTGGGTGGCCTTCCTGCCCATGGCCTGCATCGCGGCGGCGTACTACTACCTGAACCGGGCCGACCCGGACTGCGGCACCACCTTCTCGTGGGCCACCAAGGCCATGGGCCCGCACACCGGCTGGATCGGCGGCTGGGCCATCGTCGTGGCCGACATCGTCGTGATGGCGAGCCTGGCCGACATCACCGGCATCTACCTGTTCAAGCTGTTCGGCGCCGACGGGCTGGCCGACAACACGTTCTGGGTCACGGTGCTCGGTGTGCTGTTCATCGTCGCGATGACCTGGATCTGCTACATCGGCATCGAGGTCTCGGCCCGCACCCAGTACTTCCTACTGGCGATGGAGGTCATCGCCCTCTTCACCTTCGCGGCCGTCGCCCTGCTCCGCGTCTACTTCGGGCACCCGGCGGGCGCCATCCACCCGTCGCTCAGCTGGCTCAACCCGTTCGCGATCCACGACATCCACGCCTTCACCGCGGGGATCCTGCTCGCCATCTTCATCTACTGGGGCTGGGACACCGCGGTGACGGTCAACGAGGAGGCCGACGACACCACCGAGACGCCGGGACGGGCGGCCCTGCTGAGCACCCTCGCCCTGGTGGGGATCTACGTCGTGGTGTCGGTCGCGGCCCAGGCCTTCCACGGCACCAAGGCCCTCGAGGACCAGGACGATGTGCTCGCCGTGCTGGCGAAGGACGTGCTCGGCCCGCTGTCCAAGGTCCTGATCATCGCCGTGCTCACCTCATCTGCGGCCTCGACCCAGACCACGATCCTGCCGACGGCCCGGACCACCCTCTCGATGGCGGCCAAGGGCGCGTTCCCCAAGTACTTCGCCCGCATCCACCCCCGCTACCTGACGCCGACGACGTCCACCATCTGGATGGGCGCGATCTCGATCCTCTGGTACGTGGGCCTGAC
>DASXAI010000192.1:0-2733 GCA_036406775.1 Acidimicrobiales bacterium | reverse complement strand
TGGGCTCGCATTGGGGTGTCCCGGCTGACGGACGTAGCCTCCACGGCAGATCCACACGGAGAAAGAGGAGTTGTCGGATGTCGAAGCTGTGCGAGGGCCGGGTTGCGATCGTGACCGGAGCGGGCCGGGGGATCGGGCGCGAGCACGCGCTGTCGCTGGCCCGCCACGGCGCCAAGGTCGTGGTCAACGACCTCGGCGGCAACATGGACGGCACCGGCGCCGACACGTCCCCGGCGCAGCAGGTCGTCGACGAGATCACGGCGATGGGTGGCGAGGCGATCGCCAACGGCGAGAGCGTCGCCGACTTCGCCGGCGCCGAGCGCCTGATCCGCCAGGCCATCGACACCTTCGGTGAGCTCCACGTCCTCGTCAACAACGCCGGCATCCTCCGTGACCGCGTGCTCGTCAACATGACCGAGCAGGAGTGGGACGCCGTCATCGCCGTCCACCTCAAGGGCACGTTCGCCCCGAGCCGTTGGGCCGCCGCCTACTGGCGCGAGGAGGCCAAGGCCGGGCGCGAGAAGCCGCGCAACATGGTCCACACGTCGAGCACGTCGGGCCTGCTGTCGAACCCCGGCCAGAGCAACTACGGCGCCGCCAAGTCGGGCATCGCCACGTTCAGCCAGATCATCGCCAAGGAGCTCGTGCGCTACGGCGTGAAGAGCAACTGCATCGCCCCCGCCGCCCGCACCCGGCTGACGCTGGCCACGCCCGGCCTCGACGAGATCATGGCCGCCAAGGAGGGCACGTTCGACGAGTGGGACCCGAAGAACGTCTCGCCGCTGGTGTGCTACCTGGCGTCGGCGGCGTGCCAGTTCAACGGCGAGACGTTCTTCGTCCAGGGTGGCACCGTGCGCCGCGTCAAGTCGTGGGAGATGGCCGAGACCGTCGAGCAGCCCTCGACGTGGACCGTCGAGGGGCTCGGCGAGGCACTGGCCAAGGCGCTGCCAGGTTGAGCGCGGACTACTCGTAGACGATGACGCCGCGGACGTTGGTGCCGTCGCGCATCGCCTGGTAGCCCTCGTTGATCTGGTCGAGCGAGTAACGGGTGGTGATCAGCTCGTCGAGCTTCAGGGTGCCGACGCGGTACATGTCGAGCAGCCGCGGGATGTCCGTCCGCGGGCTCAGCGCGCCGAAGATGGCGCCCTTGATCTCCTTGTTCCACAGGACGAGGTTGAACAGGTTGACCGACGCCGTGTCCTGGGTGACCGGGGCCACCGCGGTGACCACCATCGTCCCGCCCTTGGCGGTGAGGGTCTGGGCGTCGGCGAGGAGGTCGCCGTAGAGCACGCCCGGGGTCATGATCACCTTGTCCGCCATCTGGCCGTTGGTCATCTGCGTGACGTCGGGGATCGCGTCGGCCATCGAGGCGAACGTGTGCGTCGCCCCGAACTCCATCGCCTTCTCCCGCTTGAACTCCAGCGGGTCGACGGCGACGATGCGGCTGGCGCCGGCCATGCGGGCGCCCTGCACGGCGTTCATCCCGATCCCGCCGATGCCGACGACGACGACCGTGTCGCCGACCTGGACGTCGGCGCGCCGGGTCGCCGATCCCCAACCGGTGGCGACGCCGCACGACACGAGCGAGACGGCGTCCAGTGGGAGGTCGTCGTCGACCTTGATCACCGACATCTCCGAGACGCACGTCCGCTCGGCGAACGTCCCGAGCTTGGCGAGCAGCGTCACGGGCTGGCCGTCGACGTGGTGGCGGTGGGTGCCGTCGGTGATCATCCCGCCGCCGAGCGTGCCGGCGCCGGCGTCGCAGAGGTTGCCGCGGCCGGTGGTGCAGTAGCGGCACACGCCGCACGACGGCACGAAGCTCGCCGACACGTGGTCGCCGACCTTCACCGAGTGGACCTCCGGCCCGACCGCCTCGATGATCCCGGCACCCTCGTGGCCGCCGATGATCGGGAAGAAGCTGTCCTGACCCATCATCTGCAGCATCTCGTCCGTCGGGACCATGTCGCCGGTGACGAGGTGCTCGTCGCTGTGGCACAGGCCGGCGGCCTTCCAATGCACGAGGACCTCGCCGCGCTTGGGCTCGTCGACGTCGATCTCCTGGACCTTCCAGTCCTGGTTCGTCCCCCACAGGACAGCGGCGCGGCTCTTCATGACGTGGCGACCCCCTTGGCCCTCGCCGGCCCGGGCGGCCGGAACGCGGCCACCGTAGCCAAGCCCGATGGGCCTATCCGAGCGAGAGCCAGGCCGTCGCGTTGTCGGCGTAGAACGCCGCCGCCGTCGCGTCCGGTGCCGCGGCGAGGGCGCGGTCGAAGCGGCCGAGCGGGTCGCGGCCACCCTCGGCGTGGGGATAGGTCCGACGAGAACAGGTACAGCGACGGATCGGACTGGGCGACCATCCAGCCGACGTCCTCGAACGGGTAGGGCGTGAAGCGCAGCTGGGCGGCGGCCTGCTCGGACGGCGTGCGCTCGAACGTCCCGAGGCGCGGCTCGGAGCGCTGCCAGATCGCCACGGCGTGGTCGAGCCGGCGCAGCATCGCCGGCACCCAGCCGGCGCCCATCTCGATCGCCCCGCCGTGCAGCGCCGGGAAACGCTCGAGCACGCCGTCGAGGACGAGCACGGCGAGCAACCGCTCGGCCGGCTGGTAGACGACCATGAAGTCCTTGGAGCCGATGATCTCGGCGCCGGTCATCTCCTCGGCCGGCGGGCGGCCGTTGTCGAGCCAGGCGTCGCCAATTCCGAGCGGCCCGCTGCCGACGTGGTGGACGAACGGG
>DASXAI010000191.1:0-1983 GCA_036406775.1 Acidimicrobiales bacterium | reverse complement strand
AGCGGCTCGATTTCACGGAACCCGAAGGCCTGGTAGAGCGCGACGCCAGGAAGCGTGGCGCCGAGGTCGAGGCGCCGGAACCCTTCGGCCCGGGCCGCGTCGTGCCCGGCTTGGAGGATGGCCCGGCCCAGGCCGCGGCGCGTCCACTCAGGACGAACGAACATGGCGCGGATGTGGGCGGCCTCCGTCTGTGGGTCGAGAAGACGGTCGTCGCCGTCCTCGTCGCCCGAGCCGGTGTACAGGCGGCCCCGACGGCTCCAGCCTCCGCACGCGACGATCTCACCGTCGACGTCATGGACGAAGTAGGTGCCATCGGCGAGGAGCGTCCCGTCGACGTGCGCGACATGCACCGCGGCACTGGCTGTTTGGCGTTCGTCGTAGAACAGTGGGAAGAGCTCGAGGACCGACGCCCGCATGACGTCGGCTATCGCGCCGCTATCAGCCGGCATGGCGACGCGGAGAACCGGCGCGGTGGTGCTCATCGGCACATCATGCTCTCGGCACGCGCCGGTGTCGACGAGCGATCCGCCCGCTGAGGTGGCGGCCGAGTTGCCGCGCCCACGACGATATTCCCCAGACCAGACAGAGACGGAGGTGGCAGATGAAGGCGATCGTGGTGACGGACCAGGCGGCGGGGACGGCTGGGATGACGCTGGTGGAGCGGCCCGAGCCGCCGGCCGCGATAAACGACGTCGTTGTTCAGGTTCATGCGTCGGGATTCGTGCCGACTGAGATGGAGTGGCCGTCGACCTGGACCGATCGCGCCGACCGCGACCGAACACCGTCGATCCCTGGGCACGAGCTGGCCGGAGTGGTCACCGCTCTCGGGTACGGCACGACCGGGCTATCGGTGGGACAGCGGGTGTTCGGCCTCACGGACTGGCATCGCGACGGCACCCTGGCGGAGTACATAGCCGTCGAGGCACGCAACCTCGCGCCGCTCCCGGGCGACGTCGACTTCACGGTCGGCGCGAGCCTGCCGATCTCGGGCCTGACCGCATGGCAAGGGCTGCTCGAGCACGGCCGCCTTCAGGCGGGGCAGAGCGTCCTTGCGCATGGCGCGGCCGGCGCCGTCGGGACGATGGTGACGCAACTCGCACGCGAGTTCGGCGCATACGTCATCGGCACCGGACGCGCCGCCGACCGCCAGAAGGCGCTCGACTTCGGCGCGCACGACTTCGTCGACCTCGACAACGACGTCCTGGAAGATGTCGGCCGAGTCGATCTGGTTTTCGATGTCATCGGCGGCGACATCCAGAAGCGGTCCGCGGGCCTGATTCGAGCCGGAGGAACGCTGGTGACCGTCGTGGGGCCGACCGAGGCGCGGCCTACCGACGGCCTGGCAATCGACTTCGTGGTCGAGTCCGATCGTGGCCAACTGCGTGAGATCGTGCAGCGGATGCGGGACGAACGACTGCGGACGAACATCGGCAGCGTCGCGAGCCTCGACGATGCCGTCGCGACCCTCAACTCGACCGAGCGGCGCAAGGGGAAGACGATCATCACCGTTCGTCCATGAGGACTCGATCCGCCGGCTGAGGTAGCGGCCGAGTTGACTGTGGCACACGGCAGGATCCGCTGAAGGCTGCTGCCTCCCGGCCCTGACCTGGTTCACGGGCTGCCGTTGCACAGGACCCGACCGCCACCTCACCCGGCGGACGTCCCGCCAGGCTAGGCGATCGAGGAGGGAACCGGGCACGCGCCGGAACCGCTACCCTCGAACCCTCGCAGCGCGTCTCGGAGGGATGCGAGAGCGGACGAATCGGCACGCCTGGAGAGCGTGTGTGGGGCAACCCACCGTGGGTTCGAATCCCACTCCCTCCGCTGCGAACATGGCGGTATGGAAGCCGACGACCTGGCCGCCATGGAGGTTGCGCTCGTCGAAGCCGAGGCGGCCCTGGTGCATGGCGATGTGCCCATCGGAGCCGTCGTTCTCCGAGCCGGCGTCGTGGTGGCGCAGCGCCACAACGAGCGCGAGCAGCA
>DASXAI010000190.1:0-8385 GCA_036406775.1 Acidimicrobiales bacterium | reverse complement strand
GGGCCGCCTCGATGGCCTCGTTGATCAGGCGGAGGATGCGGCCCGCCTCCAAAGCGAGGGAGCGGAGCCGGTCGAGGTGGGCGTCGGTCCACTGCTCCGAGGGCGTGCGGGAGATGGCCTGGGCGATGGCCTCGCCCGTCGTGTGGACGTCGTCGGTGGGGGAGACGCCCCGCACCTCGCGCGCCGCCGAGGCCACGACCGCGGACAGCTGGGCCGACAGCTCGCGAGCCGACGGCGAGCCGACGTCGAGCAGCTCCGGCTTCTCCTTGGTCGGCGCCAGCGCCTCGTCGAGGCGGCGGCCGAACGACCGGAAGGCGACAGCCAGGTCGGTCGGTGACTCGGCCATCAGGCGGTCGCCGCCGCGAGCGAGGCCTTGGCCTTGTCGAGCAGATGGGCCGGCAGCACGTCGTAGTGGCTGTGGGTGGCCACGAAGCGGCCGCGGCCGCCCGTCATCGAGCGCAGGTCGATGGCGTAGCGCAGGATCTCCGAGGTGGGCACGGTGGCCGTGATCTCCTGCTCACCGTCGCCGACGGGCTCGGTGCCCTGGACCCGCCCCCGCCGGGAGTTGATGTCGCCCATGACGTCGCCCTGGTAGGCGGCGGGCACCGTGACCTTCAGCAGGGAGACGGGTTCGAGCACGATGACGCCGGCCTTCGACATGGCGTCCTTGAAGCCGAGCGACCCAGCCATCTTGAAGCTCATCTCCGACGAGTCGACAGGGTGGTACTTGCCGTCGAAGACCTCGACGCGGACGTCGACCACGGGGAAGCCGTGTACGCCGCCGGAGGCCATCGTCTCCTCGATGCCCTTCTGGACGGCGGGGATGAACTGGCGGGGGATCGCTCCGCCGACGATCTTGTCGACGAACTCGAAGCCGGCGCCGCGCTCTCGCGGCTCGACCCGCAGCCACGCCACACCGAACTGGCCGTGGCCACCCGTCTGCTTCTTGTACTTGCCCTCGGCCTCGGCGTTGCCGCCGATCGTCTCCCGGTACGGAACCCGCACGTCCTCGGTGTCGACGTTCACGCCGAACTTGCGGGCCAGCTTCTCCAGGACGACGGCGAGGTGGGTCTCGCCCATGCCCCGCAACACCGTCTGGTGCGTCTCGTCGCTCCGTTCCACGACGAGGGCCGGGTCCTCGGCCTGCAGCCGCTGCAGCGACGACGCCAGCTTGTCGTCGTCGGCCTGGGTGCGGGGCTTCACGGCGATGCCGAGCACGGGCGGCGACACCTCGGCACCGGCGACCCGCACCGGCGTGCCCTTCGGCGCCAGCGTGTCACCGGTGCGGGTGTTGGCCAGCTTGGCCACGGCGGCCAGATCGCCGGCGACGACCTCACTGACCGGCGTCTGCTCCTTGCCCCGCAGCACGAACAGCCCGTGGAGGCGCTCGGTGCCGCCGGACGTGGGATTGACGAGCTGATCGTCGGTCTTGATGGTGCCCGAGAGGACCTTGAACAGCGACAGCTGACCCACGTACGGGTCGGCGATCGTCTTGAACACGAAGGCCAGCGGCTCGCCGCTGGCGTCGGGCTTGATCTCGGCTTCGGTGTCGCCCGCCAGGACCGTGACGGGTGGACGATCGGCCGGTGACGGCCCGATCTCGCAGAGGAAGTCGGCGAGGCGATCGACGCCGACGCCCGTGAGGGCCGACCCGCACACGACCGGGAACACCGTGGCCGCCGCCACGCCGTGGGCCAGCGTGTGCTCGAGCTCGGTGAGGCCGGGCACGTCGCCCTCGAGGTAGCGCTCCATGAGGTCGTCGTCGGCCACGACGATGCCCTCGACCAGGGCGTCGTGCACCAGGTGCTCCTGCTCGGCCAAGTCGTCCGGGATTTCGGCCGTCGTGTGGCTGCCGTCGGCGGCGTAGACGAAGGCGGTGTCGGTGAGCAGGTCGGCCACGCCCTTGAACGCCGCCTCGGTGCCGATGGGCAGTTCGAGCGGCGCGATGCCGGCGCCGAACCGGTCGCGCAGCTGGTCGAGTGTGCGCTGGAAGTCGGCGCGCTCGCGGTCGAGCTTGTTGATGAAGACGAGGCGGGGGATGCCCAGGGCGGCGCACTTGCGCCACACCACCTCGGCCTGGACCTCGACGCCCTCGACGGCGCTCACGACGAAGACGGCGAGATCGGCCACGCCGAGCGCCGCGTCGACGTCGCCCACGAAGTCGGCGTAGCCCGGCGTGTCGATGAGGTTGATCTTGTGGCCGCTCCACTCGACCGGCAGGATGGCCAGGGAGATCGAGATGCCCCGCTTCTGCTCCTCGGGCTCGGTGTCGGAGGCGGTGGTGCCGTCCTCGACCCGCCCGACCCGGTTGATGGCGCCGGACCGCGACAGCAGCGCTTCCGCCAACGTCGTCTTGCCACTGCCGCCGTGGCCGACGAGCACGACGTTGCGGATCTTCTCGGTCGAATACGTCTTCATGCCGATTCCGAACCCCCCGGAGCGCGTGTGTCGGGGCATGCTACCGACGCCTCGTGACGGGTGGCATCCGGAGGGTCACACGATCCGCACGCTGCGCAAGTAACCTGATTGCCATGTTCGACGGGCGTTTTCGGGCCCCCGTGGAGCGTGCCGTCAAGCCGATCGGCGACGGCTTGCGCCGCACCGGGTTGACCCCCGACCACCTCACCATCCTCGGGCTCGTGCTCGCGGTGGCCGCCTCGGTCGCCATCGGCGCCGGCGCCCTGCGCGCCGGCGTGGTCCTCGGCGTCCTGGCCGCCCTGCCCGACCTGTTCGACGGGGCGCTGGCCAAGGCGTCCAACAACGCCAGCCAGCGGGGGGCGTTCTTCGACTCGGTGGCCGACCGCGTCACCGACATGCTGCTGTTCGGGGGCGTCGCCTGGTACCTGGCCTCCACCGAGGGGGCCCACTGGGCCATCTTGCCCCTGGCCGTGATGGGCCTGTCGTCGCTGATCTCCTACGAGCGGGCCAAGGCCGAGTCGCTGGGGCTCCAGGCCAAGGGCGGGCTGATGGAACGGGCCGAGCGGCTGATCCTGCTCGGGTTCGGCCTGCTCTTCGACTCGCTGCTCATCCCCATTCTCTGGGTGATGCTGGGGCTGACGGCGTTCACCGCCGTCCAGCGGTTCGTGAAGGTGTGGCGCCAGGCGGTCGCCGCCCCGGTGGTCCTCGAGCGCCAGGCGGCCCGCCGCAGCCGTCGGGTGGCCCGCCGCACGGCTCGGGCCCACCGCCGCACCGAGTTCCGTCGCCGCCGCCCCCGCCCGTAGCGTCCGGCGTCCTTGAATCCGCTGCCGGCCTTCAAGGCCGGGACCGCTGTGGCGCGTCGCCTGCCCGTGCCCGTCGCCGAGGAGGTGGCCCGGGCCGCGGGCTTCGTCGCCGGCCGGGTCCGCCCGGCGAGCCGCGCCATGGTGGCCCGCCACCTGGGCCGGGCGATGGGCCCCGGCATGAACGGTCGTGACCTCGACCGCACGATCGACCGCGTCTTCGAGTCGTACGCCCGCTACTGGCTCGACAGCTTCCGGCTCCCGGGCCTGTCGGCGGCCGAGGTCGCCGCCGGGTTCGACGCCGACGGCTACGACCCCCACATCACCGCCGCCCTCGCCGCCGGCACCGGCGTGATCCTCGCCTTGCCCCACCTGGGCGGCTGGGAGTGGGCGGGCCGGTGGATCGCCGACCAGGGCCATCGCATCACGGTGGTCGTGGAGCCCCTCGAGTCACCCGAGACGTTCGAGTGGTTCCGGTCCTTGCGCTCCTCCCTCGGGATGACGGTCGTGCCGCTCGGCCCGGGAGTCGCCGCCGCGGTGCTGCGGGCCCTCCGCGACAACCACGTGGTGTGCCTCCTGTCCGACCGCGACATCGCCGGCGGCGGGGTGCCCGTCGAGTTCTTCGGCGAGACCACGACACTCCCCGCCGGCCCGGCCACGCTGGCGCTGCGGACCGGCGCACCCCTCCTGGCGACCGCCGTTTACTTCACCAATGCCCGCGACGGCCACCACGCCATCGTCCGTCCGCCTCTGGCCGCGCCCGGCACCGGCCGGCTCCGCGACGACGTCACTGCGCTCACCCAGGCCCTGGCGGCGGAACTCGAGGCCCTGATCCGCCTGGCCCCCGAGCAGTGGCACATGCTGCAGCCGAACTGGCCGTCCGACCGCCGGCCCTAGGCGTTTCACGCTTGTTCAAGAACCGCTCAGGTTCTTCGACGAGCGTGAAACGGGTGGGTCGGGGTGTTCTCTCAGGATGTTCCCAGGGAGCGCACAGGCGAGGCGGAGCCGGCGCGACGAGAATTCACGGCATGGAGGAAGCAGAAGGTCGCGTCCTGGTCGTCGACGACGAGGCGAACATCACCGAGCTGGTGGCCATGGCCCTGAAGTACGTCGGCTTCGATGTGGCCACGGCGGCGTCGGGCCGGGACGCACTGTCGTCGGTGGGCGACTTCCGGCCCGACCTGATCGTGCTGGACGTGATGATGCCCGACCTCGACGGCTTCGAGGTCTGTCGCCGGCTGCGGGCCGACGGGATCCGGGTCCCGGTCGTGTACCTGACCGCCCGTGACGCCACCGAGGACAAGGTGCGGGGACTCACGATCGGTGGTGACGACTACGTCACCAAGCCCTTCAGCCTCGAGGAGCTGGTGGCGCGCATCCGGGCCGTCCTGCGCCGGGCCGGGCACGGCAACGGGCACGCCAGCCGCCTGATCTTCGCCGACCTCGAGCTCGACGAGGACACCCACGAAGTGCGCCGCAGCGGCACGCTGGTCGAGCTGTCGCCGACCGAGTTCAAGCTGCTCCGGTACCTCATGCTGAATCCGAACCGCGTGCTGTCGAAGGCCCAGATCCTCGACCACGTCTGGCAGTACGACTTCGGCGGCGACGCCAACGTCGTCGAGACGTACATCTCCTACTTGCGCAAGAAGCTCGACCGGACCGACTCGCCCCTCATCCACACCGTGCGCGGCGTCGGCTATCGGCTGTGGGTTCCGGCCGGTTAGGCAGGCGTCATGTCGTTGCGGACCCGGCTCCTCGTCGGCGTCCTCGCCCTGTCGGCGCTGGCCATGGCCGTGGTCGGCGTCGTCGTCTGGCGTGTCCTCGACCACTACCTGATCCAGCAGGTCGACGACTCGCTGACCCGCGACAGCCCCTCCATGGTGCGCGCCCTGGTCGGTGGCCAGCTGCCGCCTGGGGCGCGGTCCGAGCCCGAGCGGGCCCTGCTGCGCAACCGCTACTACGTCGCCGTCCGATCCGACACCGGCCAGCTGGTGGGCGAGACGCCGACCCCGCTGGAGGGGAGCGAGAACCTGTCGCCGCCCGACCTCAGCGACGTGGCGGCGACGACGACGTCGACAAAGAGCTGGTTCGTGACCCTCAGCGCCACCTCAGGCTCTCCGACCTACCGGGCTCGGGTCACGCCGCTGCAGCAGGGGGGCACGGTCGTGGTGGCCACGCCCATCACCGACGTCGAGACGACGCTCTCCCGGCTCGTCACGATCGAGGTCATCGCCAGCGGCATCGTGCTGCTCGCCTTGAGCGGCCTCGTCATCTGGGTCGTGCGGCGCGGGCTGCGGCCCCTCGAGGACGTCGTGACGGCGGCCGACGGCGTGGCGGCCGGCGACCTCAACCACCGGGTGCCCGTCGCCAACCCGAACACCGAGGTCGGCCACCTCGGCGTCGCCTTCAACACGATGGTCGACCGGATCCAGGAGTCGTTCGCCGAGCGCGACGAGTCGGAGGATCGCCTGCGCCGTTTCGTTGCTGACGCCTCTCACGAGCTGCGCACGCCGCTCACGTCGATCCGCGGCTACGCCGAGCTGTTCCGCCAGGGCGCCGTCGACGAGCCGCAGCAGTTGAGCCTGGCCATGCGGCGCATCGAGGACGAGGCGGCCCGGATGGGTGTCCTCGTCGACGACCTTCTTCTTCTGGCCCGACTCGACCACGGGCGCACGCTGGAGAGCAGTCCGGTCGACCTGTCTCGCCTCGTCGACGACGCCGTGGCCGACGCCCGGGCCGTCGAGCCCGAGCGGCCCATCACGGTCGAGCGACCGGACGAGCCGGTGGTCGTGCCGGGCGACGACGTCCGCCTCCACCAGGTGGTGGCCAACCTCCTCGCCAACGCCCGGGTCCACACCCCCGCCGGTACACCTGTCACCGTCAGCCTCGCCCTGGAGAACGGCGACGCCGTCGTGGCCGTCGCCGACCAGGGCCCCGGCATGTCGCCCGACGCCGTCAACCATGCCTTCGAGCGCTTCTACCGGGCCGAGGGCTCCCGCTCGCGCAAGCACGGCGGCGCCGGCCTGGGCCTGGCCATCGTGGCCGCCGTCGTCAGCGCCCACGGCGGGTCGGTCGGCGTGACGTCCGAGCTGGGCCGCGGCGCCACCTTCTCGGTCCGGCTCCCGGTGGAGCCGGTGGCGCTCCCGCCCCCCGAACCCGTCGCCGCGGGAACTTGAACCTGGGACCGCCCCGGCGGGCGGTCGTGGGTTCAACTTCGGGCGAACCAGGCCCGCTAGCGTCGACTCATGCGGGTCGGCCTGGTCTGCCCCTACAGCCTGAGCCTGCCGGGTGGCGTGCAGGCCCAGACGCTCGGCCTCGCCCGCGTGCTGCGGGGGATGGGGCACGAGGCTCGGGTGCTGGCGCCGTGCGACGGCCCGCCGCCGGAGCTGTTCGTGACGCCCCTCGGCAACAGCATCCCCACCGCCGCCAACGGCTCGATGGCGCCGGTCGCGCCCGATCCGGCGGCGTCGCTGCGCCTCATCCGGGCCCTGCGTGACGAGCAGTTCGACGTGGTCCACATCCACGAGCCGCTTGCTCCGGGGCCGGCGTTGACGGCAGTGGTGATGCACGCGGCACCCACCGTGGGCACGTTCCACGCCGCGGGCGATTCGGCGTCGTACAAGTGGTTGAACCGACCGCTGTACCGGCTGGCAGCGCGCATCGACGCCCGGTGCGCGGTCTCGGAGGACGCGCGGCTGCTCGCCGAGCGCTACCTCGGCGGCTCGTACGAAGTGCTGTTCAACGGGGTCGAGGTCGACCGGTGGCAGGGGGCCGAGCCGGTGAAGCCCGACGGGCCCACGATCTTCTTCTGCGGACGCCACGAGCCGCGCAAGGGCTTGGAGGTGTTGCTGGAGGCCATGGCGTTGCTGCCGCCCGAGGTCCAGTGCTGGGTCGGCGGCACGGGCCCGGACACGGCGCGGCTCCGGGCCAGGTACGCCGGCGATCCCCGCATCGAGTGGTTGGGCCGCGTCAGCGACGAGGAGAAGATGGCGCGCATGCGGGGAGCGTCGGTGTTCTGCGCCCCGTCGCTCGGCGGCGAGTCGTTCGGTGTCGTGCTCATCGAAGCCATGGCGGCGCGCACACCGATCGTGGCGTCGGACCTCCCGGGCTACCGCAACGTGGCCCGGCCCGACCGCGACGGCCTGCTGGTGCCACCCGGCGACCCCGAGGCGCTGGCGGCGGGACTGCGCGCGGTGCTGTCCGACGACGCCGCCGCCGAACAGCTGCGGCGGTCCGGGGCCGAACGGGCCGACCGCTTCTCGATGGACCGCCTCGCCCGGCGCTACCTGGGGCTCTACACCGAGCTCCACCACGGCGAGCTGGGCCGGCGAATGGCCGAGCGTGTCCAATGTCGTCGGGGTCGACGCCGTAACATTCCAAGCACGTGATCACCTTCGAAAGGATCCCCGACCCATGACCATCGCGATCATCGTGATCGTGGTCGTGGTCGTGCTGCTCCTGCTGTACGTCATCGCCACCTACAACGGCCTCGTGCGCCTCCGCAACCGCGTCGAGAACGCGTGGGCGCAGATCGACGTCCAGCTGAAGCGCCGCCTCGACCTGATCCCGAACCTCGTCGAGACCGTGAAGGGCTACGCCGCCCACGAGCGCCAGACCCTCGACGCCGTCGTCCAGGCCCGCAACGCCGGCATCGCGGCCCAGGGCCCGCAGCAGGAGGCGCAGGCCGACAACCAGATCACCGGCGCCCTCCGCCAACTCTTCGCCCTGTCGGAGGCGTATCCCGACCTGAAGGCCAACCAGAACTTCCTGTCGCTGCAGGAGGAGCTGACGTCCACCGAGGGGCGGGTCGCCTACGCGCGGCAGTTCTACAACGACTCGGTTTTGAACTACAACAACAAGATCCAGTCGTTCCCGGCCGTCTTGCTGGCCGGACCGATGAAGCTGACCGAGCGGGAGTACTTCGAGGCGGAAGAGGGCGCTCGCGTGGCGCCCAAAGTCCAGTTCTGAACACGTAGCTCCCCTCGATGTATGAACAGATCGCCGCGAACAAGCGGCGCACCGTCGTGCTCGTCGCGGGCTTCGTCCTGATCCTGGCGGCGGCGGGCGCGGCAGTCGGGCTGATCATCGGCTACGGCTGGTGGGGCGCCGGCATCGCCTTCGTGATCTCCGGCATCCTGGCCTTCGCCTCGTACTGGAAGTCCGACGC
>DASXAI010000189.1:0-7545 GCA_036406775.1 Acidimicrobiales bacterium | reverse complement strand
AGATGCCAGACATGGCCAAGGTGTTCGACGAGCACGGCGCCAACTCCAAGCCCGCGCTGGCCGCCGCCCGCGACGGCCTCACCGACACCATCACCGACGCCATCACGCGGTCGTTCCGCCCCGCCTTCGGTGTGGCGGCGGCGCTGGCGGCACTCGCCGCCATCCCGGCCACGGTCGTGGCCGTCCGTCGACGCCGGCCTGCCGCCGCTCCCGCCGTGCCGTCACGCCGAGGTGCTCGGCCGAGGGCGTTGGCGCTGGTGGGTACGCTCGGCATCGTCGGCGTCGGCTTGCTCGCCTCCGAGCAGGCGGCCGGCGCCTCGTCGGTGGGCACGTTCCAGGCGGTCGACCCGTGTACCGCCAGCCCCGAGACGTACCCCGGCAGCGGCATCGACGGCTGGGCCCAGCGCGTCGCCCTATCGGCCCTCAACGGCGCCGCCTGCGACCTCCACACCACCCGCGAGCGGCTCGTGCTGTCGCTCGACCCCAACAGCGGCTACAACGACGTCACCTGGGACCGGGCCACCGCCCAGAAGGCACTGCACTCCGGGCTCCAGCGCGCCATCGACGACGCCGAAGCCCGCGGCACGATGCCCTCGTGGGGCGGGTCGATCCTCGGCTGGCTCGTCGACCACGCTCCGATCGACTGGATCGTCGACCGCATCCCGCTGTTCCAGTCCTGATCCCCTGCCCCCGCGTTTCACGCTCGTTTTTCCACGCCTGGCGTGGATGAACCAGCGTGAAACGGAAGGGGGTCGGTACCATCGCCCGCTCGTGGGCGTCCTGGAGCCCCTCGTCGTCGGCGGCTTGACCGCGCCCAACCGGGTGCTCTTCGGCCCGCACGTCACGAACCTCGGCCGCGAGCGGGCCCTGTCGGAGCGGCACGTGGCGTACTACGCCCGCCGCGCCGCCGCCGGCTGCGGGGTGATCGTCACGGAGGAGGCGAGCGTCCACGACAGCGATTGGCCCTACGAGCGCGCGCCATTGGCCGCCGACTGCAGTGACGGCTGGCGATGCGTCGCCGACGCCGTCCACGCTCACGGTTCGCGGCTCGTGGCCGCCCTCGGCCACGCCGGCGGCCAAGGTTCGTCGGCGTACAGCCAGCGCCCGCTGTGGGCGCCGTCGCGTGTCCCTGAGGTCAACACGCGCGAGGTGCCGAAGTGGATGGAAGCGGCCGACATCGCCGCCGTGGTCGACGGCTTCGGCCGGGCGGCGGCGCTCGCCGTGGGCGCCGGTTGCGACGGCGTCGAAGTCAACGCCGGGCAGCACAGCCTGGTGCGCCAGTTCCTCTCGGGCCTCACCAATCACCGCAGCGACGAGTGGGGCCAGGATCGCCTGCGCTTGGCGCGCGACGTGCTGACGACCGTGCGCGCCGCCGCCGGCGACGCCGTCGTCGGCCTGCGCCTGTCGTGTGACGAGCTGGCGCCGTGGGCCGGCATCACGCCCGACCACGCCGTCGACATCGCGGCAGCCCTGAGCGAGCACGTCGACTACCTCGTCGTCGTGCGCGGCGCGATCTATTCGGCCGAGCAGACCCGCCCCGACTTCCATCAGCCCCCGATGTTCAACCTGGACCTGTGCCGCCGCATCAAGGACGCGGTGCCGTCGTCGGTCGCCGTGTACCTCCAGGGCTCAGTCATCGACGTCGATGCGGCAGGAGCCGCCATCGACAGCGGCGCGTGCGACGGCGTCGAGATGACCCGGGCCCAGATCGCCGATCCGGATCTCGTCGCCAAGCTGGCGGCGGGGACGCCCGAGCGGATCCGGCCGTGCATCCGGTGCAACCAGACGTGCCAAGTGCGCGATGTCCGCAACCCGATCGTGACATGCGTGGGCGAGCCGTCGAGCGGGCACGAAGCCGAAGATCCCGATTGGCTGGCGCCCGCCCCGACACGGCGCGAGGTGCTCGTGATCGGCGGCGGCCCCGCCGGGCTCGAGTGCGCTCGCGTCGCGGCTGCGCGCGGCTACCGCGTGCGCCTCGTCGAGCGCGACAACCGGCTCGGCGGAGCCGCGGCCGTGGCCGGCCCGGGCGCACCGCTCGTGGCGTGGCTCGTGGCCGAAAGCGCTCGGCTCGGCGTCGACGCCGCGCTCGATGCCGGACCGGTCGAGCCGCGACCGGACGAGGTCGTCGTGCAGTGCACCGGCTCCCAGCCCGGCTGGCGCCAATACGACGTCACGCCCGACGCCGTGGTGCTCGACGTCCTCGACGTGCGACGCGGGATGGTGACCCTGCCCGACGGTCCCGTCGTGGTCTACGACCCCATCGGCGGCCCCATCGGCATCGCGCTCGCCGAGGAGGTCGGCAACCGGGCTGTCCTCGTCACGCAGGATCACATCGCCGGCAACGAGCTGGCGCGCACCGGCGATCTGGCGCCGGCCAACGTCCGGCTCCAGCAGCGAGGCGTGCGCATCGAGCGCCGCACGCTCCTGCGCGCCGTCCGGCCGGGCGAGGTCGAGGTGGAAGATCGCTTCACCGGTCAGCGGCGCACCATCGCCGCCGCCGCCGTGGTCGACTGCGGCTTCCGGCTCCCCGACGAGCCCCGGGCCGACGCCGACCTGCGCGCCGGCGACTGCGTCGCCCCCCGCACGCTGCACGAGGCCGTGCTCGAAGGGCGGCGCGCCGCCCTCGCCCTGGACTCGATCCGCTGACATGCGGGTAGGTTGACGCCCGAGTTCGGCCTGACAGGAGGATTCGCGCATGCCCACCAGCGAAGGGCTCCACGAACCGTGGGTGTCCTTGAGCGCCGACGTCATCGACCGCCACCGCGCCATCGTGTCGCTGGGCGAGGAGCTCGAGGCCGTCGACTGGTACGACCAGCGGGTCAACGGCACCAGCGACGCGTCGCTCGCCGCCGTCCTGGCCCACAACCGTGACGAGGAGAAGGAGCACGCCGCCATGACGCTGGAATGGCTCCGTCGCCGCGATCGGGTGTTCGACCAACACCTGCGCACGTACCTCTTCACCGAGTCGCCGATCACCGAGGTCGAGGCCGAAGCCGAAGCGGCCGACGTGCTGAGCTCGGACGCCGAGCCGGAGGCCATGGCTCGACCGCTGGACGGATCACTGGGGATCGGCAGCCTGAAGGGACGCTCATGACCACGACCCACCTCCTCCGCGAACTGGCGCCGATCTCCGACGCGGCATGGTCGGTGATCGAGACCGAAGCCAAGACCCGCCTCACCACTCATCTGGCGGCGCGCAAGCTCGTCGATTTCGACGGGCCGCACGGCTGGACCCACTCGGCCGTCACCCTCGGGCACGTCGACTCGATCGACGGCCCCGCCCCGGGGGCCGAGGCTCGCACGCGGCGGGTCATGCCGCTCGTCGAGGTGCGCTACCCGTTCAGTGTCAGCCGGGCTGCTGTCGACGACGCGGCACGCGGTGCGGACGACATCGATCTCGACGAGCTGGAGGATGCGGCCCGGCACTTCGGCGAGTGCGAGAACACCACCGTCTTCCACGGCTACGACGCGGCGGGCATCACCGGCATCACACAGGCCTCGTCGCACGAGCCGATCGCCCTCGGCGACGACTTCAACGGCTACCCCACGACGGTCGCCCGCGCCGTCAACGCCATGCGCATCGCCGGGATCGGCGGTCCGTACGGCCTTGCCATCGGCCCGACCGGCTACACGGGCATCATCGAGACCACCGAGCACGGCGGCCTGCTGCTGCTCGACCACCTCCACCAGATCCTCGGCGGCCCCGTCGTGTGGGCGCCGGGTGTCGACGGGGCCGTCGTGCTCAGCCTGCGGGGCGGCGACTTCCAGCTCGTGAGCGGCCAGGACCTGTCGATCGGCTATTTGGCCCATGACGCCGAGCGCATCCAGCTCTACCTGGAAGAGAGCTTCACCTTCCGCGTCATCGAGCCCGACGCCGCCGTCGTCCTCCAGTAGCGCCAGACTGTCGCCATGCCGTACAGCACCGGCCGCGTCGTCCACGACGCCGACGCCCACATCATGGAGCCGCCGACCTGGCTGCGGGATCACGCCGATCCGTCGATCCGCGACCGCATCGAGCCGCTGCGCTACTCCAGCGGCAACGAGCTGCGCCAGACCGGCGATCCCGACGAGCAGCAGCACGACCTCGACGCCGCCTTCGACCGCATCCGCGACCGGCACGCCTCCGCCGACTACCAGGACGTGGAAGAGAACGAGATCATGCTGCGGAAGAACTTCGCCGCGACGGGGTCGTTCATCCCGGAAGACCGGTCCCGGGCCCTCGACCTCCTGGGCTTCTCGAGCCAGCTCGTGTTCAACACCTTCCACAACCGGCGCCTGCGCGACTGGGAGCACGGCGTCGACCTGGCGCTGATGATCGGTGTGGCGCGAGCCCACAACCGGGGCATGGTCGAGTTCTGCTCGGTCGACGACCGGCTGCTGCCGACGTGCTACGTGCCCCTCGCCGACCTCGACCGCGCCGCCGCCATGGCCGACGAGGCCATCGCCATGGGTGCCGCCGCGCTGCTGGTGGCGTCGGGCTGCCCGCCCACCCACTCGCCGAGTCACATCGGGCTCGACGGCGTGTGGGCGCGGGCGCAGGAGGCCGGCATCCCTGTCGTCTTCCACGTGGGCGGCACCGGCGACCTGATCGACCACCACTACTTCGACAACGGACTCCCCGTGCCACCCGACTTCCACGGCGGCGAGGAGAACTTCCGGTCGGTCGACTACATGGGGATCCCGGGCCCGCCGATGCAGACGCTCGCCACGATGATCTTCGACGGTGTGCTCGAGCGCTTCCCGGACCTGCGCTTCGGCGTGATCGAGCAGGGCGCCATCTGGCTGCCGTCGTGGATGCGCCAGATGGAGGCGGCCTTCGAGGCCTTCGCCCGGCACGAGGAGCGTCTGCGCGCACTGTCGCTGCGGCCCGGCGAGTACGTGCACCGCCAGGTCCGAGCCACGCCGTACCCCACCGAGGACGTCGGCTGGATCATCGACCAGGCCGGCCCCGACGTGTGCCTGTTCTCGTCCGACTACCCGCACGTCGAAGGCGGCCGGCGGCCGATCGAGCGGTTCGAGGCGTCACTCGGCGACGCCTCCGACGA
Organism: Acidimicrobiales bacterium; assembly: GCA_036406775.1. Lineage (GTDB taxonomy): Bacteria > Actinomycetota > Acidimicrobiia > Acidimicrobiales > Ilumatobacteraceae > DASXAI01. The sequence goes on along the minus strand of DASXAI010000189.1, from coordinate 2,500 downwards.
GGTGCGCCAGCGCTTCTACGCCGACAACTTCCTCGACCTGATGGGGAGTGCTCTTCCCGTTTCACGCTGATTCAAGAACCTGGGAGGTTCTCCAACAAGCGTGAAACGGGAGGAGAGGCGGGTCAGGCCGGGCGGACCTTCACCAACCGGACGAGCGGGATCCGCCGATCGCACCGAGTCTGGTAGTCGCGGTAGTACGACCGGTCGGCGGTGAGGGCGGCCCACGTGTCGTCGTAGTCGGCGCCGTCGAGCACCTGGGGGTCGGCCCAGTAGCTCTCCTCGCGTTCCTTCACCAACACCTCGGGGTTGGCGTTCCGGTCGGAGAGGTTCAGGTACCACGCCGGATGCTGCGGGGCGCCCGCGAACGACGCCACCACCACGTGGTGGCCACCGCTGTCGACCCAGTACGGCAGGGCCACGCGGTGCTCCTTGCCCGACTTGCGGCCCACGGTGCGCAGGATCAGCTGCTTCATGCCGGCGCCGACCCATGCCTCGTCGATGTCCATGGTGTCCATGGCGGCAACGTGCATGGCGCTGATGCCCGGGATCTGGTCGCGCGGCGGCTCCTCGAACGGCAGGTTGCGCTGGTCGAGGGTCACGACGACGCCCCGCCGGTCAGGGTCAGCTCCGGATGGCGGGTGACCACCATGCGCCGGAAACCGTCGCGCCACGGCACCGTGGTGTGTCCGACGAGCTCATGCATGCGCGTGAGATCGATGTTCACGCTGGAGATCGTCTGATCGGTCTTCACGAACTGCGGCTCGACGCCGATGAGGCCCCCGAGGTATCCGCACCACTCCTCGATGCCGACAGCGTCGTCCCCGCCCCAGTTCACGACGGTGGCCGGCACCGACGCCACGGCCAGCAGCGGCTCGAGCATGGCGATGACGTCGTCCTCGTGGATCGGGTTGAACAGGTTGCCGCTCCCGTCGTGGATGGGGATGGCGGCGCCACCGAGGAGCATCTCGACGTGCATCGCGGGCCAACCGCCGTTGTCGCCGTACGGCACGTTGAGGCGGGCGATGGTGGTGGGCAGCTGCAGCCGGCGCGCGCATTCCCGGGCCATGGCCTCGGCCGCGATCTTGCTGATGCTGTACGTGGGGAGGAACGACCACACCCGATGGTTGTCGCCGAGCGGGTCGTCCTCGGCGAAGGCATGGTCGCCGTTCGGTTGGTACACGGCCGTCGACGAGCAGTGCAGGCACGCCTGGACGCCGCGGCATTGCTCCATCAGCCGGCTCAAGCCGCCGGCGTTGCCGTCGAGGTCGCGGCCCCAATCGCCGGTGCGCATCACCGAGAAGTTCACGAGATAGTCAGGGTCGCTCGGGAGGGTCGAGACGTCGCCGTCGACCAGGTCGATGGCCACGCAGGTCGCCCCGTCGGCCTCGAGCGACTCCCGGGCGGCGGCGTCGTTGAAGCGGGCGACCGCCCACACCTCGTTGTCCTGGGCCAGGGCGCGGGCGACGGGCAGGCCGACCTGCCCTGTCGCGCCGGCCACCACGATGCGCTTGCCGGTCAGCATGCAACTCCTCGATTCGTGACGTTAACTTGCAGTGCTCTGGACGAAAGGGGGCCGTGATGCCGGGTACCAACTGGGGACGATGGGGTGACGACGACGAGCGCGGTGCGCTCAACCTCCTCACGCCCGACGTCGTGAAGACGGCGGCGGGGGCCATCACGACGGGCCGCGTGTACAGCTTGGGGATACCGATCCAGGGCCACGGGGTCCCGCTGCTCGACTACCGCGGCACGCCCATGCGGTTGACCCTGGAGGACAGCACCGACGCCGGCATGTACGCCGACTTCGGCTGCAAGGACGGCACGGGCGCCCACGAGGACGTACTGGTGATGGCCTCCCACACCACCTCGCACATGGATGCGCTCATCCACGTGTACGAGGAGTTCAACCACTACAACGGCGTCCCCCACACCGAGATGCGGGCGATGAGCGGCGCCAGCAAGCTCGGCATCGAGAAGGTGCAGGGCTTCGCGGCGCGGGCCGTGCTGCTCGACATGCCGGCGTTCTACGGCGACGACGGTTGGATCGAACACGGCCGCACCATCACCGCCGACGACCTGCAGGGCGCGGCGGCGCGCGAGGGCGTCGCCATCCGGCCCGGCGACGTCGTGCTGGTGCGCACCGGCTACCTCCAGTGGTGGTGGGCCAACCAGCCGGACCCCGAGGGCTTCGCCCAGGCGGGCATCGGCCGCGACGCCGCCGAATGGCTCGCCGGCCAGGACGTCGTGGCCGTCGGCTCCGACAACGCCGCCGTCGAGGTGATCCCGTTCGACGAGAACGACTTCCTGCTCGTACACAAGATCCTGCTCGTGCAGCACGGCATCTACATGCTCGAGTTCCTCAACCTGGCCGAGCCAGCCGCCGACGGCGCCTACGAAGGCCTCCTCACCGTCAGCCCCCTCAAGGTCACCGGCGCCACCGGCAGCCCGATCAACCCGATTTATGTGAGCTGACGAAAGCGCCGGCGTCCGGCTTTGCCGT